>JAMXAE010000140.1 GCA_024281695.1 Nitrosomonas sp.
CTTCATCAGTAAAATCCCTCTTCATCTATGATAGAAAATTCTACTGTTTTGCTCCTTTAATTCTTAGGGGAATTACCCTACATAATGCCGCATTAAATTATTCTATCCAATCTTATAACTAGAAACCGTTAGTCCTGAATCGCTAAATCAATCCATAAGTGATGAACTACCATCTTCAAAATATTTAGACTTCTCTAATACAGCTTAAGTAGTGAAGTTGCCTGCCGATAATAGTTCATCGCTCATTGAATCACCTCTACTTGACAACAAGTAGCAATAAAAATCTCAATTTCTTGGAAGTGCAATAGACAATGTTTCGTTTTTTTATCGATCAAGATAATCGTAGAATCATTACAATCGGTGGTTTAACTTTGATTGTACTTATCTTGTTCGTAGGCTTTAACGTCGCCTATAGAACCATACAATCACAAACTGAAGAATCTGTGCCTCTTCTCACAAAGATATTTACAGGGACTTTCCTAATTGGCAATACCGATGACTTTTTACTTTGCGCTCCTGTGAAAGAAAATTATCTTGAAATGGACTGCTTCCAACATGGCATTCACGGCAATCAATTTATGCGCAAGCTGCTTACCATGGACAATAAACTATTACCTATGCATTTTGCACTAAAAGGGCATGAAGGTATTAAGCTCGTAAAGAATTACCGACAACAAGATGTCGTCGCTGCTCATGCTCCTCCATCTTACCGATCAAATTGAGACAGTCTTGCTATATCTAGGCCTGCTTGTATTTTCCAGCATAGCAATTTTATATTGGCTAACCTCGTCCTTTATGCAAAAAGCAATTAAGTCCAGCAGTGTATTAGCTCAAATTTATAAACAGTTAGTACAAGCAAAAAAAGATGTCGAGAAAATTTCTTCTGAACTAACGGCTTATATGGATGCTGTTGGTAAGATTACCTTGATTTCCACCATTGATCACAAAGGGAAAATTTTACAAGTCAGTGAAAAGTTGTGCGAAATCAGTGGTTATTCTCAAGAAGAACTCATCGGACAAGATCACCGCTTACTGTTTTCACATGTACATCCCGATTCATTCTTTGTGGATATGTGGACAACTATTGCAAAGAGTCAGATCTGGCGCAAAGAAATATGTAATCGTAGCAAATCAGGGATACTCTATTGGGTAGACTCCACAATCATACCGATTGTGGATACTAACGGAAAAATAGATCACTATTTTTCAGTGTGTGTTGACATTACCGCACACAAACAAAAAGACCTTGATTTAAACGAACGACTCAAGGAAAGCCATTGTTTGCATAGCATAAGGAATTATCTTGAACAGGATCTAAGTACCGAGAGAGTATGCCAAAATATATTAAAATCTCTCATAGCAGCCTTACAATTTCCTGAAATGGCTGTTGCCATGATTGAACTTGAAGGAAAACAAGTCTCGACAACAGGATATAAAGAAAATCTTCCCAGTCAGATAAGCACACAAATCATGGTTAACAAAGAAATATGTGGTCAATTAAAAGTATCCTATATCTTTGACTTACCATTTATATTTCCGTATGAGCAAAATCTTATTGATACCATCGCGCATAACTTGAGTCGATGGTATGAGTGCAAGGAAGCTGAAAAACGCATCATCAAGATGACAACTCATGATGCATTAACAGGATTACCTAATCGACATTTATTGCAAGATCGTATCGAACAAGCACTTGTACATGATATTCGTAGCCATAAACAAATGGCAATCCTATTTATAGGTCTAGACCATTTCAAGACCATTAATGACTCATTAGGACATGATATCGGTGATCTACTACTCAAAGCAGTAGGAGAAAGATTGCTAACTTGTGTTCGCAATGAAGATACGGTTGCGCGCCACAGAAGTGATGAATTTATTGTAGTATTAAATACTATTGCTACCTCGCTAGATGCTGCAAAGGTTGCACAGAAAATTTTGGATTCTTTGATACTGCCCTATCACATTCAAAAAAATCAGCTACATATCAGCGGTAGCATTGGTATTTCTGTTTTTCCAAATGATGGAAGAAATGCAGATACATTACTAAAGAACAGTGATATTGCCATGTACCATGCAAAAGAAAACGGACGTAATAATTACCAGTTTTTTACGGATGAGCTGAACAAATCAGCTCATGAGAAACACTTCCTTGGTCTTGATTTACGCCATGCTCTAGAACGTAATGAATTAGTATTATATTACCAACCTGTCATGGATATGCCCGGTAATCACCTGCATAGTGTAGAAGCGCTTCTTCGTTGGCGGCACCCTGAACACAAGTTGGTTGCACCAGATAAATTTATTAATTTAGCAGAAGAAACTGGATTAATTATCCCAATAGGCGAGTGGGTGTTAAGAACGGTATGCAATCAAATCAGAACGTGGCAAGATCAAGGTTATAACCCTCCAAGAGTGGCAATTAACCTATCCGCTCGGCAATTCCGTGACAATGCTTTAACAAAAAATATTTCACGTATACTAAATGAGACAGGCGTAGAGGCAAAATATATTACCTTAGAAATAACAGAGAGCATGCTGATCAATAACATTGAGCAAGTAGTCGAAACACTTAATTGTTTGAGTGAAATGGGTATACATATCTCAATAGATGACTTTGGCACTGGTTATTCAAGCCTTAGTTATCTGAAACGTTTTCCAATCCATACGCTTAAAATAGATCGGTCATTTGTACGCGATATCGTAACTGATAAGAACGACCATACTATTGTTGCAGCCATCATTGCGATGGCGCACAGCCTGGAAATAGAAGTCATCGCAGAAGGCATTGAAACAGAAGAACAGCTTAACCTGCTGATAGCGCAAAAGTGCAATCACTATCAAGGTTATTACTTTAGTAAACCAGTCCCCGTTTCTGAAATTGAAAGTACTTTAAAAAAATCTCTATTGCCGGTGAGCAAGATATACGCACTTTACGCATCAAAATAATTCACCCTTGAAATTTCACGTCCATCCCCCACGTACAGTTCAATAACCTACTCAGGGAGATTTTCATGCGTTTTGACAAACTTACTACTAAATTCCAGCAAGCCTTTGCTGATGCTCAAAGCATTGCTGTCGGTCAGGATAATCCGTCACTTGAACCACTGCATCTGCTGCTGGCACTCTTGCAACAAGACGATGGTAGTACGCTCTCTTTGTTACAACGTTCCGGCGTCAACACTTCACCATTGCTCGAAAACATCAAGCAAAATACTTATCGTCTACCTAAAGTAGAAAATTCAGGAGGAGAAATTAATATTTCTCGTAATCTGAATAATCTACTGAATCTAGCAGATAAAGAAGCGCAAAAACGCAATGATCAATTCATTGCTTCAGAAATGTTTCTTCTAGCAATTGCGCAGGATAAAGGTGAAATCGGTGCACTACTTAAGCAATATGGCGCAAATTATACTGCTCTAGAGAAAGCTATTAATGCGATACGAGGCGGCGAACAAATCAACAGCGCTGAAGCTGAAGGTAATCGGGAAGCATTGAAGAAATATACACTGGATCTTACCGAACGAGCACGCCAGGGCAAACTAGATCCCGTCATTGGGCGTGACGATGAAATTCGCCGCGCGATACAAGTGCTGCAACGACGTACTAAAAATAATCCTGTACTGATTGGTGAGCCAGGGGTAGGTAAAACGGCTATTGTAGAAGGTCTGGCGCAGCGTATTATCAATGGCGAAGTCCCTGAAAGCTTAAAAGATAAACGCGTGTTGTCTTTGGATATGGCTGCACTACTGGCGGGCGCTAAATACCGTGGTGAATTTGAAGAGCGACTCAAGTCTGTGCTGAAAGAACTCGCGCAAGATGAAGGTAGAACCATTGTATTCATTGATGAATTGCATACTATGGTTGGCGCTGGAAAAGCGGAAGGTGCGATGGATGCGGGTAATATGCTAAAACCCGCATTAGCCCGCGGCGAATTGCATTGCGTGGGCGCCACCACATTGGATGAATACCGTAAATACATTGAAAAGGATGCAGCCTTGGAGCGGCGCTTCCAGAAAGTACTGGTGGAAGAACCCACCGTCGAAGCGACTATCGCGATACTACGGGGCTTACAGGAAAAATACGAAGTGCATCATGGCGTCGATATTACTGACCCCGCAATCGTCGCTGCCGCAGAATTATCCAATCGGTATATTACCGATCGCTTTCTGCCCGATAAAGCGATCGATCTAATTGATGAAGCAGCTGCACGCATTCGTATGGAGATAGACTCCAAGCCGGAAGCACTGGATAAGCTAGATCGACGTCTTATACAACTTAAAATTGAACGTGAAGCTATTAAAAAGGAAAAAGATGAAGCTTCACAAAAACGTCTGCAATTACTTGAAGATGAGATAAGACAAAAAGAACGCGAATATGCTGATTTAGATGAAATTTGGAAAACTGAAAAATCCCAGGTACAAGGCTCTCAACACATTAAGGAGGAAATGGAAAAAATCAAATTGGAGATAGAAGCCGCAACGCGTAAAGGAGATTGGCAGAAAGTCTCAGAGTTACAATATGGCCGCCTCCCTCAACTAGAAGCACAATTGCAATTTCAGCTTAACGATCAAAAACAACAAATCCGCAGCACTGAGCCCGATACATCGATAATGCCGAAACTGCTGCGCACTCAAGTAGGCGCAGAGGAGATCGCCGAAGTGGTCTCGCGTGCAACCGGCATTCCTGTGTCTAAAATGATGCAAGGTGAACGTGAAAAATTACTATTTATGGAACAAAAACTACATGATCGAGTCGTCGGCCAAGATGAAGCCGTACGGCTGGTATCCGATGCGATTCGACGTTCCCGCGCTGGACTGGCTGATCCAAATCGTCCTTACGGGTCATTCCTTTTCTTAGGCCCCACTGGAGTCGGAAAAACCGAGCTATGCAAAGCATTGGCTAGCTTCCTGTTCGATTCGGAAGATCATTTGATTCGTGTGGATATGTCTGAATTTATGGAAAAGCATTCGGTAGCGCGTTTGATTGGCGCACCTCCTGGTTATGTGGGATATGAAGAAGGCGGCTATTTAACCGAGATCGTACGCAGAAAACCTTATGCCGTTATTCTGCTGGATGAAGTGGAAAAGGCCCACCCAGATGTATTCAACGTGTTGCTACAAGTTCTAGACGATGGCCGCATGACCGACGGCCAAGGGCGCACGGTTGATTTTAAGAATACAGTGATTGTCATGACCTCCAATTTAGGTTCACACATGATTCAAGAAATGGCTGGTAGCGAATATCAGCTTGTCAAAGAAGCGGTGATGGGCGAAGTCAAAACACACTTCCGACCTGAGTTTATCAATCGAATTGATGAAGTTGTGGTATTTCATTCTTTGGATAAAAAACATATTCAATCAATTGCCAAAATACAGCTACATTATCTTGAAGCCAGACTAGCCAAGCTAGAAATGAAACTAGAAGTCAGCGAGACCGCACTAACAGTACTTTCTCAAGTCGGTTTTGATCCAGTGTTTGGTGCGCGACCTCTAAAACGCGCCATTCAGGCTCAAATAGAGAATCCTTTAGCCAAAGAAATTCTAGAAGGTAATTTTGTCGCTAAAGATACAATTAAAGTCAATTACAGTAACGACAAAATGAATTTCTCTAAAATAAACAGCTAGAGAAATCTAAATCCAATTCATTAAAGCATATTGCTTGAATGATAGCTTTGTAGATAGTAAGTACAAAATATGTTGAATCACAGTGTGAATGTACTTAAATGCAATGAGATTCGGGTAAAATGCATATTTTTTACTGGATAGATTGTCATGTTTAAAGGTAGCTTGGTTGCTATCGTCACTCCGATGCATGAAGATGGCGGATTAGACTTAGAACGTTTTCGCTCTCTTCTTGATTTTCATATCGCACAGGGTACCGATGGCATCGTAGTAGTTGGCACCACGGGTGAGTCTCCAACAGTAGACTTTGATGAGCACCACCTACTGATGCGCACTGCGGTTGATCATGTTGCTGGTCGCATACCTGTGATCGCAGGCACCGGAGCAAACTCAACTCGTGAAGCCATAGATTTATCGATTTATGCAAAGAATGCGGGAGTAGATGCTTGCCTCTCAGTCGCTCCCTATTACAATAAACCAACCCAGGAAGGGTTATATCAGCACTTTAAGGTAATTGCAGAAGCCGTTGAGATCCCACATATCTTATATAATGTCCCGGGTAGAACTGTAGCAGACATTCATAACGATACAGCATTACGTCTCGCTCAGATCCCCAATATCATCGGTATCAAGGATGCGACAGGAAATATTGGACGAGGCTCTGACTTATTACTACGCGCACCGCCTGGTTTCTTTATATATAGCGGGGATGATGTAAGTGGATTAGCACTATTACTATTGGGTGGACATGGCGTCATCTCAGTCACAGCCAATGTAGCACCAAGAATGATGCATGACATGTGCATTGCAGCATTCTCTGGTGATTTAAATACTGCACGAGCACTAAATAATAAGCTGTTGCGGCTACATGTAGATTTATTTGTAGAAGCTAACCCAATTCCTGTGAAATGGGCTGTTGAGCAAATGGGCTTAATAGTACCTGGAATTCGTCTACCACTCACACCACTATCTAATCAGTATCATCAATTGGTTCGAGAAGCAATGCAGCTTGCCAATATCCATGATTTAAAGGAGTAAGATGTCAAAAATGAAATGGCGACAAGTAACCATACCATATCTGGTATTGGCACTTTCATTGACAGTGACAGGTTGTAATCTATTTCCAGAAACTAAGACAATTGACTATAAATCAGCTGGGAAACTACCCCCTTTAGATATACCGCCTGATCTAATCAAACCCGCTATTGATGAGCGCTATGCAATTCCTGAACTCAGTTCATCCAGCAGTACAACATTCTCCAGTTATAGCAGCGAACGTGTTGGACAAACGCAGGCTGGCACAACTTCTTTTTTACCATCCTCTATTCAGAATGTGCATATCGAACGTGCCGGAACACAGCGTTGGCTGGTTGTACCCCAACCTCCCGAGACCGTGTGGCCCATCATAAAAGAATTCTGGCAAGAACTTGGCTTTCTGATCAAAGTTGAAGTTCCTGAGGCCGGTATTATGGAAACAGATTGGGCTGAAAACCGAGCCAAGATTCCGCAAGACTTTGTACGCACTTTCCTCTCTACATTCTTAGATAGCATTTATTCGGCTGCTGAGCGTGATAAATTTCGTACTCGCTTAGAACGAAATGAAACAGGCACCACTGAAATATACATCAGCCACCGCGGCATGAATGAAGTCGTGGAAGGAGGAAATCTTCAGCGTACAATCTGGCAGCCACGACCGGCTGATCCTGATTTGGAAGCTGAAATGTTATCTCGCTTGATGATGCGCTTTGGTGTAGAAGAAGAAAAAGCCAAACTAGAGCTAACCACAAGTGGGAGGGGTACCACCCAAGAACGTGCCTATATTGAGAAGGAAACAGAGAATGTTCTGGTTATTAATGAAGCATTTGATAGATCATGGCGACGTGTCGGCTTAGCACTTGATCGTATCGGCTTTACTGTTGAAGATCGTAATCGAATAGAAGGCATTTATTTTGTGCGCTATGTTAATCCTGATAAAGATAACAAGAAAGCTAGCGATGATAAGGGTATTTTATCAGGTATTATGTTTTGGCGTGACAATGATAAAGTTGATTCAAAAGCGGCAAAATACCGCATTCAGGTTAATAACACCGGGGCCAATACCAGCAAAATCACTCTCCTGAATGATGACGGAACCACAGTAAATTCCGCTACTACAAATCGTATCCTTAAGTTATTGTACGAGCAGCTTAAATAGCCTCCCACTCAGAACCTGAATAAACTGCCGGAATCAGCAATTTTAGAGCGCATTAATCCTTGAGAATTTATACTATCCGATCAAATCTGAGGGAATGTGGGGGAAAACTTAAATGCCGATCGATAACTTTTCCATGCATTTCTAGGCCAGATGATAGAGAAGTGTCCTCACTTGATTGGACAATTTTCCCATATCTTAAGTGGAAACGTT
>JAMXAE010000141.1 GCA_024281695.1 Nitrosomonas sp.
CCCGCGTTTTTCCATATGACAGGTGTAGCAGGTGTCATTGACATTATCCTGTACCATTTTGCTGGGACCGGCAGAGCCGTGGGGATTATGGCAATCGGAACAGATAACCTTGCCTTCTCGAATGGGATGTCTGGAAGGTCGGTTAATCAGAGTACGTAGATCCTTATGGCAATTGAAACAAACTTCTGCTTGCGTAATTCGTTTGCGTACCTTGTCTTGCTCGGTATGGATTTGATGGCAGTAAGTACAAGCGATTTCTCGATTGGCATGTACGCTGCCAGCCCAGTGCATGCGTTTTCCGCCTTGATGGCAAGCTAAGCAAGCACCATTTCTCTCTTCAATAGGATTGAGCGATTTCTTTCCGAATGTTCGCTCCGGCATGAGCGCTTTGTCAGGTGAGTCTTCATGACTGTTACTTTCGCCGTGACAAGTGGTACAAGTGGGTGTGCGATGATCCGCAAGGGTTCCGTGTTTGGTTTTTCCAATGGCGAGTATTGGGTTGTCGCTATTTTCATCATGACATGCGGTGCATTTACCATCTCCTCTGAGGATGAGATCTTTAGAAGAATCTTCATCGCCATCTAAATCTTCTGCAAAAACCTGTTGAGGCAGAATCGTGATACCCAGTATGAAAGAAATGATAAATAGCCATGGCAAAGTAACCAGTGCTGTTCTTAAATTGCCTAACATAATGTTTTTTACTCGCTCACTAAAAATTATTTGTGAGCGCATTATTGATTGCACTAAAAAAATAATCGGTGAGTTTCCGCACACGAAGCAGGAGGTTATTATTTTTATGTGTTTCTCAAAGCAAATTGAATACTGTAAGAAGCGTTTGCGTGAGCGTATTCGATAAAAATGATGGATAGAACTGACTGGATTGTTTCTGGAACATTAATTCAATGAGCTAAATAGTTTCAGTAATCATTTGATGGTTTCTTCAGGAGATATTGATCGTTATCTGTGGTTGTTTCTTGAATCCGTCAAGCGGATACCGAGTTGTGATAATTCATCCCAAACATCGCCTTGTGCAGCGCCCTTAATGATACGGTCTATTTTCGCAGCGCGTAGTAATCCTTGCGTCAGGGATTGAAAGCTGATGCGCTTGGTTGCAGTCATGACGATCTTTTGCTTGTCTCCCCAGATTCTTGCTGCTTGCAGTAATTGCGCAGGAGGCTGGCCATTGTCAAGTCCTTTGCGGATGAAGATGAGCTGACGGATTTGTTCGGCTAAAGTTGTCAGAATTAAAAGAGGGACGGTGCCTTCGCTTTGTAATCCAGACAAGATGCGGATGTAGCGGATATTATCGGCTGCGATCATGGCTTCTGACAATTGATAAATATCGTAGCGCGCTACATTCAAAACCACATCTTTGACTTGATCAAAAGTCAGATTCCCGTGTGGATAAAGCAAAGCAAGTTTCTGGATTTCCTGATGTGCGGCTAGCAGATTGCCTTCTACTTTATCGGCCAGAAATTGCAAGGTGTCAGGATCCGCCGTTTGTTGTTGCTTGCTAAGACGTTGTCTGATCCAGTCGGGCAATTGCTCACGTTCGATAGCATAGACTGGAATCAGGACACTGGTATTTTCAAGCACCTTGAACCATTTGGTGGCCTGCCCTTGTTTATCAATGCGGGGCAGCGTGATGAGGCTGAGTGTATCCAATGGGAGTGCATTGCAATAGGCCTCAATGGCTTTGCCGCCTTCTTTTCCGGGTTTGCCTGACGGGATACGAATATCCATGATTCTGAGATTGCCAAACAAGGATAAGTTATTGCCTGCATTTAACAAGGCTGACCAATCGAAGTGCTGATCAACCGTGAATAGCTCACGTTCGCTATAACCTTGTTGGCGTGCATGGATGCGGATTAAATCGGCGGCCTCTAAAATGAGCAGCGGTTCATTGCCAAATAGCGTGTAGAGCGGGGCAGTTTGTTTTTGCAGATGTTGCGACAGTTGTTCAAGCTTTATCCGCATAGCTACGAATGATTCCTTGAACGAAGTGGAGTCACGGAATTTTCCGTTAGTTATATTTTAGCGGTAGTCAAACGCCAGATAATCTGCTGAATGGCATCCGCTTGCATATCTTTATACAGTAATTGCTCTTCTGCTTCTTTAGCCAAGATTTGCGCATCTAGGAACGGGAGATTGCGCATTAAAGAAATCTCAGTGTTTTTTACGATTTCGTTACCTTGTTTGTCGATAACACGATATTCGACCCGGTAAACTAAAACGAATTCACGGACTCGCCCTCCGCCGGATAGAGATAGAATTCTTCTTTCACCAACGGCACTGATGATCTGTAAAATAGCCTCAGCATCTTCACGATGGGAGACTACCTTGGTAGTAGAGGAAGAACCTATCGTGCGCTCTAAGTTCATGCCAATGGTGTGCCCTTCGGGTGCATCAATATAAATAGACTTAAATGGCAACGCAGAAATCTGTCCACGCAACTGAAAACCGCAGGCTGTCAGTAGGAATAGTATTACCAAGATAAGAATTTTCTGTTTATTCGGCTTCATATCAATCATGCAATCGGATGAAAGTAAGTTTGTTTGTTAATACGATCACTATACAACAATGTTAATTAGTCGACCGGGGACAACAATGATTTTCTTGATTACTTGTCCTTCGATAAATTTTTGTACGTGTTCGTTGGCGAGGGCAGCACTTTCAATGGTTTCTTTTCTAGCATCTTTGGCGACATCGATTTGTCCGCGTAATTTACCGTTGACTTGCACAATCAGCTTGATTTGATCCTGCACCATGGCGGAGCTGTCCGCTTGCGGCCAGGGTTGCTCAAACAATTCAGTGCCGGGTCTTAACTCTCGCCACAATTCATGGCAGATGTGCGGGACGATTGGGGAAAGCAGCAGTACAATATTCTCCAGTGCTTCCTGCATCAGATTGCGGCTGGCTGGATCCGTACCCTGGCTTTTGGTTAGATTGTTTATCAGCTCCATAACGGCAGCAATGGCGGTGTTAAATGTGTGGCGGCGATCTAAATCGTCACTGACTTTGACGATGGTTTGATGTAATTGGAAGCGCAAAGCTTTGAGTTCGGGTGCCAGGGTTTGATGTAATGCTGGATCAACCATAACAGCATCTTGTTGCAAATGGTTAAATACCTGTTTCCATAAGCGTTTAAGAAAACGATAGGCACCATCGACACCGGCATCGGCCCATTCCAGGGTTTGCGTTGGCGGGCTGGCAAACATCATAAATAAACGCGCGGTATCGGCGCCATATTCTTCCACCAGTTTTTGAGGATCAACCCCGTTATTCTTGGATTTGGACATAGTGCCGATTCCACCAGATTCCACTGGTTGATTGTCACTCTGCAAGATGGCACCACAGCGTTTACCTTGCTCATCGTATTGAATACTGACTTCGGTTGGATTGAAGTAAGTAATGCGTCCACTGTCCGCTTTGCGGTAAAAAATTTCGTTCAGCACCATGCCTTGCGTCAGCAGATTGGTAAATGGTTCATCTAAAGCCAGTAAACCAAGATCGCGCATGACTTTGCTCCAGAAGCGCGAGTACAGCAAGTGCAGAATGGCATGTTCAATGCCGCCGATATATTGATCCGCTGGCAACCAGTAATTGGCGCGTTCATCGGTCATGGCTTTGGCCTGATCTGCGCAGGCATAACGTGCATAGTACCAGGAGGAATCCACGAAAGTGTCCATGGTGTCGGTTTCTCTGCGCGCCACTTTGCCACATTTGGGACAAGAACATTTATAAAAGGAAGGTGTTTTTGCCAGTGGATTGCCGGAACCGTCGGGTACCAGATCTTGTGGCAGTACTACCGGCAATTGATCATCCGGCACAGGCACCACGCCACAGTATTCGCAATGAATTAGCGGAATCGGGCAACCCCAATAACGTTGACGGGAAATACCCCAGTCGCGCAAACGATAGTGCATGCGTTTATTGCCCAAGCTTTTTTGTACCAGTGCTGCAGCGATAGCGTCTACCGCAACCTGAAAATCCAGACCGGAAAACTCATCCGAATCGAAGGTGATTCCATGCTCGACATAGGCTTGCGCGAGCGGTAGTTCAAAATCGCCTTCAGTGGGTCTGATCACCGCTTTAATCGGTAGTGAATATTTCGTGGCAAATTCGAAATCGCGTTCGTCATGAGCAGGTACGGCCATGACCGCGCCTTCGCCGTAACCCATTAAGACATAGTTAGCAATCCATATTGGTAGTTTCTTGCCATTCAATGGATGAATGACGAACAAACCAGTATCCATGCCTTTTTTCTCCTGAGTCGCCAAATCGGCTTCTTTGGCTGAACCTAATTTGCATTCCTGAATAAAAGCTTCCAGCATTGGATTATTTTTTGCAGCGTGAAGAGCGATGGGATGTTCTGCGGCGACGGCCACATACGTGGCACCCATCAGCGTATCTGCGCGGGTGGTGAAAACTTTGAGGTTGCGAGGTGTGCCTGATTCCTTATCCGAAGGAAAAGTGATATCGACCCCATAGCTTTTGCCAATCCAGTTTGCCTGCATGGTTTTAACTCGCTCAGGCCAGCCGGTTAGTGTATCCAGGGCTTCCAGCAACTCATCGGCATATCGGGTGATTTTCAGGTAGTACATTGGAATTTCACGTTTTTCTACCGGCGCGCCTGTGCGCCAACCACATCCATCAATGACCTGTTCATTAGCCAACACGGTCTGATCGATTGGATCCCAATTGACCGTACCGGTAGTTTGATAGGCCAATCCTTTTTCCAGCATGCGCAAAAATAACCATTGATTCCAATGATAATAACTTGGATCGCAAGTGGCAATTTCGCGTTCCCAATCAATACTCAACCCCAGGCTTTTCAATTGCTTGCGCATGTAGGCAATATTGTCGTATGTCCATTTGGCTGGAGAAACATTATTTTGCATAGCAGCATTCTCAGCCGGCAATCCAAAAGCATCCCAACCCATCGGTTGCAGAACGTTATAACCCTGCATGCGGCGATAACGCGACAAAACATCGCCGATGGTGTAATTCCGTACATGTCCCATATGCAGCTTTCCAGAAGGATAGGGAAACATCGACAAACAGTAATATTTCGGTTTGTTGGGGATTTCAACCGCTTTGAATGCAGAAGTTTGTTCCCAATATTGTTGTGCGTTTTTTTCAATTTCCTGGGGGTGATATTTTTCTTGCATGGAATTTGCTTTTTTGCTGTAAAGGACTAATTATACCGTGAAGTATTTGCGGGAATTGAGTCTATTATTGGGTAGGTTTCTGCTGGTGTTGTTTGGAACGATGTTTGTTTTTCTCGTGAAGGTTTTGCAGGAGTGCCTTAAGTTCTTTTTGTCCCCACTCCTGTGCTTCTGATTCAGAGGAAAATCCGCTTTGGCGTTTTGAGATGGCGCTTCTTTTCGATGTTATTTTTCTGACAATTTCTGCAGTCCAACTCGCATTATCTTGCTTGACTTGGAACTCATATTTTTTACCTTTTGCCATTCTAAATTTCCTAAAACGATGAATGATCGGCGCGGTAAAATTACCGCAATAGCAGACGCTACATCAACAGGTATATGGAGGATTTGTGTATTGTACGCTGGAACTTATTGGAATGTTGAAAGATCGCTGTTAGGTGCGTGAAGATCTTTACTCTGAATAGCAGCTAGCAATACCAAGATAAATGGATGCTGAAATCCTATCGCAATCTTATTTTAGAGATAAAAGTGCTTATACTATTGATCGAGTGCTACAAGATTGCTCACGTTATCTGGTTTTTTAATAACGCGGCAATCTTGAGTCGAATAGATTTCCAATAGATTGTTAATCCAGACGAAAGCCGATTTTTATTTTTACCTGATAGTGTGCAATTTTTGCATCAACAATATGTCCACGAGTTTCTATCACTTCGAACCAATCCAAGTTGCGTAGACTTTTGCCTGATTTGGTAATGGCTTGTTGAATAGCATCATCACTACTTTGGGTCGATGAACCAACAATTTCGATAACTTTATATACGTGATCGCCCATTTTAAGATTCCTCTTTATATTGTTGAAAAAAGCGTTATATCATACTTTAAGTTGCCTATAACACTACAATTTTATGCAGCCCCATTATGCACTATTCTATTGATTCGAAGGGATGTCATAATAAGCAGCGAGTCAGATTCCAGTACACCATTTTAAGGAAACAATTTGTTATGAAGCCCAGATTAATATTTGTTTTGTTGGTAACTATTTCTCTTGTAGCCTGCGCGACTACTCCAACGGGTAGAAGCCAATTGGCTTTTATGCCTGACAGTGAACTCAATGCAATGGGTTTGCAAGCTTTTTCAGATTTAAAGAATGAAAAGCCAATTAGTCAGAATGCTGCGAAAAATGAGTTTGTAAGCTGCGTTACAGCGGCGATTACCCGTGAAGTGGGAGGCAGCTGGGAGGTGGTTGTGTTTGAAGATAAGACATTGAATGCTTTTGCGTTGCCGGGTAGCAAAATTGGCGTCCATACTGGACTGATTGACCTGGTGGATAATCAACATCAATTGGCATCTGTGATTGGTCATGAAATCGGTCATGTATTGGCCAGGCACAGTAATGAGCGGATGTCTCAGAAAATGGGTGCGCAGATGGGGATGTCACTCATCGCGGCGGTGGCTGCACCACAAACACCATTGGGGCAAACTGCATTGAGTCTACTCGGTGTGGGTGCGCAATATGGGTTGATTATGCCGTTTAGTAGATTACATGAAAGTGAAGCAGATGTTATTGGTATTGAATTAATGGCAAAAGCCGGATTTGATCCTTCTGAAAGCGTAACATTATGGCAGAAAATGGCGCAAGCCAGCCAGGGTACGCAGCCTGTAGAATTCTTATCGACCCATCCATCCCATGCAACGCGTATTGATGATTTGCGGACACATTTGCCAAAAGCTATGAAGATGATGCAACAAGCTCATGCAACAGGTAAGAATCCAAGCTGTAAGAAATAGTCGATTATTCTCTAGGTTTGGGTTCGCTGGCTGGGAAATCAAGTTCTACTTTCGCACCATCGGGGTCATGACAGAACAACTGCCAGCTCTCTAAGCCTTTCAGGCGGTGTAGATCATATTGTATGCCTTGCTGTTTTAAGGTATCGACTACAGATTGCAGATTGGATGCAGTAAATGCCATATGGTCAATCACACCGGCTGTGTGGGTGGGTATGGGCTTGCCCGCCATAATATGCAAAATTGCCTGATTCCCCACATAAAGCCATGCGCCCGGAAAAGCGAAGGGTGGGCGGTAGCCTTCTGTGAGTCCAAGAATATCAATATAAAAAGACTTGCTTCTTTGCAGATCACTACTCAATACAGTGAAATGGTTCATGCCTTCAATCGTCATTTTGCTTATCTCGTTTCTGAAACCTGAAATCCAATTTATAGCATAAATTTTCACAACTGATACTAGGGAAACCCTGAACAAGTCATAAATAGAAGGTTTCGAATTTATTGCGTACTAGTTTTGGGTAAATTTCAGATCGTAGAATCATCAGAAATCGTTTTTTTATTACATTCAAGTCAATTATCCGGTTAATTCTGACATTCTGGGCGGATTACGCCGGTGGCATTAATAATGCCCGCCTGACATGATAGAGGGTTGTTCAGAACAAACAGCATCATGATCTGTCCCGTGTTCTTGACCAATCCCCAGTTAATGCACTTTGGTATAGCCAAGCTGACGCTTCAAGATCCTGAACGGATGTTCGGCGATGACACGAATGCATGCAATTGCTCTGTTGAACCCTTTTTTAGCGGCATCCAGCGCTTTGCTTGGTGCAGCCTTGCGAGCTACCCCATCGACCTCTTCTTGTTTTTGCAGGTGCTCATCCACACTGGGGTAGTCATAGCCCCGATCCGCACTAACTCGTTCTTCTTCTCCATGCAACAATGCCTGAAACTGTGACATATCGGAATCTTGGGCCGTAGTGCCAATCATGATATGGACCAACCCCTTCGATCATCCACCCCAATATGTGCTTTCGTTCCAAAATACCATTGATTGCCTTTCTTCGTCTGCGTC
>JAMXAE010000142.1 GCA_024281695.1 Nitrosomonas sp.
CGAAAGAAAAATATAGTAAGTTTTCTCACTTTTCCAAAGAATCAAGCGCATTTGTTATTACGCCTGAGTTAGTGACTGAGTAGTTATAACTACAATGATTAAAAGGTGGTTTAGTCGGTTACTCTTACTATAATGCGACAACTTATAGAAGGGCATCTACTGTGGCAAACGAGTCACAAAGCAAAATATCACATCCTGGAAAACTAGGTTATAGTTTCCGGCGAAATTTGCACGAAAGGTTTATTGAATCGTTTTTATTTTTATCTGCTGCTCTTTCTGTTGCAATAATGCTTGCTATTGTTGCAATGTTAGCGAAAGAATCGATAGTTTTTTTTCAGCATGTATCAATCTGGGAGTTTTTAACCGATACGCAATGGACTCCGCTCTTTGATGATGCGCATTATGGTATTCTGCCCCTGATTTCAGGCACAGTTGTAAGCTCACTTATTGCATTGGTGGTAGCGCTTCCATTAGGGACTATTATTGCAATATATCTATCCGAATTTGCGCCTTTCACTGTACGTGAATTTGCAAAGCCGTTTCTCGAATTGCTGGGCGGTGTACCCACGGTTGTATATGGATACTTTGCATTGTTGTTTGTAACACCGCTGTTACAAATAATATTTCCGGAGTTGCCAGGTTTTAATCTCTTATCCGCCGGATTAGTGATGGGAATTATGATTATTCCTTATGTCAGTTCGATGACTGAAGATGCGATGCGAGCGGTGCCGATGAATTTGCGTGAAGGATCCTATGCCATGGGCGCGACGAGATTTCAAACTGCGATTCGTGTTGTTATGCCGGCGGCTTTCTCCGGTATTGCAGCAGCATATATTTTAGGTATTTCACGTGCGGTTGGTGAAACCATGGTGGTGGCGATTGCTGCGGGCATGCAGCCTAACTTGACATGGAATCCAATGGAGCCGGCGGCAACAATAACAGCCTACATCGTTCAAGTTAGCTTGGGAGATTTGCCTCACGGAAGCATCGGCTATCAAACCATATTTGCAGCCGGCTTAACATTGCTGCTGATCACGCTGGTATTTAATATCATCGGACATGTGCTGCGAAAACGATACCGAGAAATTTATTAGGTGATGCCGGGCATTATCTATCTGCTATATGAAGAATGTAAATAATATCGAAGAAATCAGAAAAATCATTAGCTTGCATAAAAGATGGGATCTTATTTTTATGATAGCCGGTGTTTTTGCGCTCATGATAGCTGTTTTAACATTCATGGCACTCTTCGCGCACATGCTGATAGATGGCATGCCTCGCTTGAACTGGGATTTTTTTACATCATTTCCTTCCCGAAGAGCGGAATCAGCAGGAATTTTGTCTGCTTGGGTAGGCACAACGCTGGTGATGCTGGTAACTGCGGTAGCGGCGGTGCCATTGGGCATAGGAGCTGGTGTTTATTTGGAAGAATATGCTCCCAAAAATTTGTTTACTGAAATCATTGAAATTAACGTAACTAATCTGGCCGGTGTACCATCAATCATTTATGGTTTACTCGCACTAGGCTTATTTGTCTACGAACTGGGTTTTGGGCAAAGCATTCTGGCAGCAGGCCTGGCATTGGCGCTGTTGATTTTGCCGGTTGTGATTGTAGCAACTCGGGAAGCGATTCGCGCAATTCCGGTTACTATCCGCGAGGGAGCATACGCGCTCGGCGCAACAAAATGGCAAACAGTTTCTGATCATTTATTGCCTTACTCATCTGCCGGTATTCTCACCGGGATTATTATCGGTTTGGCGCGTGCAATTGGTGAAACAGCGCCGATTATTACGATTGGCGCATTGACGTTTATTGCTTTCTTGCCGCCTTCTCCGATCAAGCAGGAATTTCCTTATGTGTCGTTTGAATGGTTAACTGCGCCGTTTACTGTAATGCCGATACAAATGTTTAACTGGGTATCCCGCCCGGAAGAAGCATTTCAATTGAATGCTGCAGCAGCAGGATTGGTTTTAGTGGTTATGACACTGACGATGAACGGCTTGGCGATTTATTTGCGCTATCGGATGCGAAAAAATATTAAGTGGTAATTATGCAAACTAATACTGAACAAGACGCGAGTTCCAAAGAATACAAATCCGAAGTCAGAAACCTCAGTTTCTATTACGGCGGGTTTAATGCATTAAAGAATATTGATATGGTGTTGCATGATAAAAAGATTACCGCGCTTATCGGGCCATCCGGGTGCGGGAAATCGACGTTTCTGCGCTGTTTCAATCGTATGCACGATTTATACTCCGGCAACCGGTATGAAGGGGAAATTATTCTGTTTCCGGATGATGTCAACATACTGGCTGCCAATGTTGATCCGATCGAAGTGCGAATGAGGATAAGCATGGTGTTCCAGAAGCCTAATCCTTTTCCGAAATCCATTTACGAGAATGTTGCATACGGATTGCGTGTAAGAGGTATCAGACAAAGGGCCATTCTTGATGAGAAAGTGGAAGTGGCGTTACGCAATTCCGCCTTATGGGATGAAGTGAAAGATCGTTTGCACGATCTTGCTTTTAATCTTTCCGGTGGTCAACAGCAACGGCTTTGCATTGCGCGTGCGTTGGCGACCGACCCGGAAATATTGTTGTTCGATGAACCCACTTCGGCACTGGACCCGATTGCGACCGCGAGTATCGAGGAATTAATTACTGACTTGAAGAATAAAGTAACGATCCTGATCGTGACGCATAACATGCAGCAAGCAGCCAGAGTATCTGATTACACGGCATATATGTACTTAGGTGAATTAATCGAATTTAACGTCACGGATACCATTTTTATCAAGCCGAAAAATAAGCAAACGGAAGACTATATCACTGGTAGGTTCGGTTGATTGATCGGCATCGCTGATCACAAACGCTGAGCAATCTTTAGCAAGTTTTTTTAATTACAATCGTAGATCATCATGACCGTACGCACCCGTTTTGCTCCCAGTCCAACCGGTTATCTTCATATAGGCGGTGCGCGCACTGCACTGTTTTCCTGGGCTTATGCGCGTAAGCACGGCGGCAAATTCATTCTGCGCATTGAGGATACCGATTTGGAGCGCTCAACTCAGCAATCAATTCAAGCGATTCTGGATGGCATGGCATGGCTTGCATTGGATCATGATGAAGGGCCGTTTTATCAGATGCAAAGGCTGGCGCGTTATCACGAAGTCGCCGAATACTTATTGCAAAATAATCAAGCGTATTATTGCTATGCGAGCAAAGAAGAGCTTGAGGAAATGCGCGAACAGCAATTAGCGGCCGGTTTAAAGCCTCGTTACGATGGCCGTTGGCGCGATAGCAAAAAAACACCGCCTGTAGGTGTGAAGCCGGTGCTCCGCTTTAAAAACCCGCTGGATGGTCATGTCGCTTTCAACGATCAAATCAAGGGACGGATTACCGTCGCCAACAGCGAATTGGACGACTTGGTGTTATTGCGCAGCGATGGCGTGCCAACCTATAACTTCAGCGTGGTCGTGGACGATCTGGATATGCAGATCACGCATGTGATACGCGGAGATGATCATGTGAACAATACACGGAGTCAGATCAACATTCTGAAAGCATTGGGTGCGTCTTTGCCGGAATATGCGCATGTGCCGATGATATTGGGCGCTAATGGAGAACGTTTATCTAAACGTCATGGTGCGGTATCGGTGATGCAATATCGCGATGATGGCTATTTACCCGAAGCGTTGCTGAATTATCTGGCGCGACTGGGATGGTCTCATGGCGATGAAGAGATTTTTAGCCGCGAGCAGTTGGTGGAATGGTTCGATCTCGCTGCAATTAGCCGTTCGCCGGCTAAATTCAACCCGGAAAAACTGCAATGGCTGAATCAGCAATACCTTAAAAGTGCCGATAATAGCCGGTTGGTTGAATTGGCTGTTCCTTTTCTGGCAAAAGACCACTGCAACATTGCCGTTGGTCCGGATTTAATATCTGTCGTTGATTTGTTGAAAGAGCGTGTCAATACTATTGAAGAGCTGGCGGATGCCGCGGTTTATTTTTATCGTCCGCTGGAACCGTCCGATGAATTGAAATCGCTGCATTTTACGGCGGAAGCCAAACCTATCCTCGTAGGCTTGATAGAAAGATTCAATCAAATTGAATGGACACGCGAAGTGATTCATCAGGAAATCAAAGCCGCAGCCAAGCAGTATGATGTCAAGTTACCGAAAATTGCTATGCCGCTTAGAGTCATGGTAACCGGCGAAGTCCATACACCTTCTATTGATGCAGTGCTGGCATTATTGGGCCGTGAAGAAGCGCTCACGCGAATGAATTGTCATCTTGATGATTTTCCAGAGGCGTGACATGCATAGCGCGAAAATCAAATGCGGCAGAATAATTATCGCGTACTGAATATAAAACAAATTTGCCGGGGAACGATATCTGGTTTATTCTTGCCCCCGCATTTAAAGCAAGTTTAGGAGAAATGACCGAGTGGTTGAAGGTGCACGCCTGGAAAGCGTGTGTACGGCTCAAACCGTACCGCGGGTTCGAATCCCGCTTTCTCCGCCATTTGACTTCTTTCTGTACGGATCCCGAACTGTCTTATAGATAATAATTAGGAGCTGGTTCTAACCCACGAATTTTCGATTAAGAAGCTTAATGTGTATCCAAATCAAATTTGCATTGACCAAATACCGTTAATTGCGTTATTTTTATCCGTTTTTAGAAATGTCATCCGCGTAGCTATATAGCTTAGATTAATTTTTGTGTTGTCCTTGCTTTAATGACCAAATCAACTAAAAATGCTGCGGCATTATCTCAGCCTGAGAGTTTTGAGGCGGCATCAGCGGAACTGGAAAGAATTGTAGCGGCCATGGAAGCCGGACAAATGTCATTGGAAGCATCGCTTTCAGCATATCAACGTGGCGCTGAGTTATTACAATATTGCCAGAGTAAATTGCAGAATGCGCAGCAGCAAGTGCGTATACTTGAAGCCGGTATGTTAAAAAATTTTTCACAATCCGACAGTAATGAGCGCTGATTTTCAGAACTGGGCCAGTAATTGCCAGGCACGCATCGAAACCTTTCTGGATTCGAGATTACCGGCGACGGATTGCGTACCAATCAGATTACACAAGGCAATGCGTTATTCTGTGTTGGGTGGCGGCAAGCGAGTGCGTCCATTGTTATCTTTCGCATCCGGTGAGCTTGCTGGCGCGGATGTGGAACGCGTCACGGTTGTTGCTGCGGCGGTGGAGCTTATACATGCCTATTCCTTGGTGCATGATGATTTGCCTTGCATGGACGATGACATCTTGCGGCGCGGCAAACCTACTTGTCATATTGAATTTGATGAAGCCACCGCATTATTGACTGGAGATAGTCTGCAAACGCTGGCATTCGAATTGTTAGCGGAAAACCGTTTGTCCGATCATGCAGAAACACAGTTGACCATGATTGCACAATTGGCATTGGCATCGGGTTCGCGCGGTATGGCAGGCGGGCAGGCTTTCGATCTCGATAGCGTCGGTAAAACCTTGACGCTACCGGAATTGGAGTTTATGCATATTCATAAAACAGGCGCATTGATTCGTGCTGCCGTCATGCTCGGGGCGCGTTGCAGTAGCCGCTTAAATGATACGCAAATGGGAAAATTGGATCATTTCGCCAAGTGTGTCGGTTTGGCATTTCAGGTTGTAGACGATTTATTGGATACGGAAGCGACCACAGCCACGTTAGGCAAAACCGCCGGTAAAGACGCCGAAAACAATAAGCCGACCTATGTCAGTATTCTCGGTATCAGTCAGGCACGCGAATTGGCGGAGAAACTGCAATATGATGCCGGGCAGGCTTTGGCGGATTTTGGCGAAGACGCATTCAGATTGCGTCAGGTAACCGAGTTTATAATTAAGCGTAAGTTCTAAGTATTATTTTCATCATTTTATTTCCAGGCTTTGAATGTATCCACTGTTAGATGCCATTAATACACCATCCCAGTTGCGCGAACTGGATCAGAAGAAATTGCCGCAGTTTGCCAAGGAGTTACGAAGCTTTCTGGTTGAGTCGGTAGCTAAGACCGGTGGACATTTATCCTCAAATTTGGGGACGGTCGAATTGACCATCGCGCTACACTATGTATTTAACACGCCCAACGATCAATTGGTGTGGGATGTAGGGCATCAAACCTATGCGCATAAAATTTTGACGGGTCGGCGCGAAGGCATGAACAGATTGCGTATGCAAGGCGGTATTGCTGGTTTTCCGCGTCGAGATGAAAGCGAATATGATGCTTTCGGCACGGCACATTCCAGTACATCCATCAGCGCTGCATTGGGAATGGCGGTGGCTGCGCGCTTGAACAAAACGGACCGGCGTGCGATTGCCATTATTGGTGACGGCGCAATGAGCGCCGGTATGGCGTTTGAGGCCCTGAATAATGCCGGAGTGATGGATGCCAATTTGCTTGTGATTCTAAATGACAACGACATGTCGATTTCCCCGCCGGTCGGAGCACTCAATAACTACCTGGCTAAATTGATGTCAGGACGTTTTTACGCGACGGCAAGGCGAGCTGGGGAGAAGGTGCTCGGTGTTGTGCCGCCCGTCTTGGAGCTGGCCAAACGTGCGGAAGAACATGTCAAAGGCATGGTTACCCCCGGAACCTTATTTGAAGAATTCGGATTCAATTACATCGGCCCCATTGATGGTCACGATCTCGATGTGTTAATTACCACGCTGAGAAACATCAAGCAATTGGATGGACCGCAATTTCTGCATGTGGTGACCCGTAAGGGAGCCGGCTACAAAGAGGCCGAGGACGATCCCATTTTATACCATGGTGTCGGCAAATTTGATCCGAAGAAAGGCATCATTGTTTCTAAACCTTCGGGGAAACCTGCTTATACACAAATTTTTGGTGATTGGTTGTGCGATATGGCGGCCTCGGATTCCCGCTTGATCGGTATTACGCCGGCAATGCGCGAAGGTTCAGGGATGGTTCGCTTTTCGCAGGAATATCCGGAGCGTTATTTTGACGTTGGCATTGCCGAGCAACACGCCGTTACCTTTGCCGCCGGCGCAGCGTGTGATGGCTTGAAGCCAGTGGTGGCAATTTATTCCACTTTTCTGCAACGAGCTTATGATCAATTGATTCATGATGTGGCAATCCAAAATCTGCCGGTGGTATTTGCCATCGATCGTGCCGGACTGGTCGGAGCGGATGGTCCAACGCACGCAGGCAGTTTCGATTTATCTTACTTGCGCTGTATTCCGAATATGACCGTCATGGCGCCTGCCGATGAAAATGAATGCCGCCAGATGCTGTATACAGCTTTTAAATTAGACACGCCCAGTGCAGTTCGCTATCCGAGGGGAACTGGCCCGGGCGTGCAAGTTCAAACGAAGATGCAAGCGTTATCGATTGGCCGCGGAGAAATTCGGCGTCAGGGTGAAAAAATTGCGCTATTAGCATTTGGCAGTATGCTGGCGCCCTGCTTGCATGCCGCAGAAGAATTGAATGCGACCGTCGCTAATATGCGCTTTGTCAAACCGCTGGACGATGATCTGGTGGCATCATTGGCTGCTACTCACGAATTATTGGTGACTGTGGAAGAAAATACCGTACTGGGCGGCGCTGGTGGCGCAGTAACCGAATCGCTGAACAGTCAGCGAATTGTTATCAGAGTGTTACAGCTTGGGTTATCCGATGTTTTTATCGAACAGGGTGATCATGCGCAAATGCTTGCGGATTGCGGTTTGGATAAAAACGGAATTATCAAATCAGTACGGTTAATATTGCCTGAATAATCGATTATTGCCGGTTCTGCTGTTATCGGGAATAAGCTTCTATGCAGGGGGAGGATATGGATAAACAAATAGATTTTCCAATTGCCGATGTGCAGAGTTCGCCTGATACTCGGCGTATCGCTATTGATCGAG
>JAMXAE010000143.1 GCA_024281695.1 Nitrosomonas sp.
AAAATACCGACAATACCGATAGCAAATAAAATCGCACCAAGTACTAGATAATGGGATAACGATACCAAAACTAACTACCTCTTCTCATATTTTGTAAATTGCTACTTGATTCGTTAATGATAGCTTTATTCTTTCTTTTCTGCTGACATAGCCACTATACGTATCCGATCTTGTTTTTTTACTTTGACTTGTTCAGACGGGTTCGGTGATTTTTTATCTTCGCGATGCCGCAGAGTTAATGCTATTGCTGCGACCATTGCCACTAGTAGAAGTACTGCCGCCAGTTCAAAGGCATAAGCATATTCGGTATAAATCAAGCGACCTAATTCTCTAGTATTACTATAATCAACATCTTGTGGTTTAGGTATAGGCATCTCATCAAGTCCAAAATACTTACCCATTAAAACCATCGACATCTCACCGACCATAATCAAGGCAATTACTGCACCAAAAGGAAACCACTTCCAGAAACCTTCACGCAAGCGATCCAAATTAATATCGAGCATCATCACGACAAATAGAAACAATACCATCACAGCGCCCACATAAACCAATACCAACGCAATAGCAAGAAACTCCGCTTCCAGCAATAACCACAAACCAGCACAAGTAACAAATGCCAAGACTAACAACAATGCTGAATAGACTGGGTTACGAACCGTAATCACACCGAATGCCGATGCAATCAAAATGGCCGAGAAAATATAAAATATAAGATCCTGAAAATTCATTTGTATTTACCAGAAAAATTCAACGATAACATGCATCAGCTTCTCTATCCTTAGCTATCTGTTCTTCATAGCGATCTCCAACAGCCAATAACATTTCTTTGGTATATATCAAATCACCTCTTTTCTCACCATGATATTCCAATATGCGTGTTTCTACGATTGAATCTACCGGACAGGATTCCTCACAGAATCCACAAAAGATACATTTACTCAGATCAATATCATATCGTGTAGTACGCCTCGTACCATCTGCACGCTGTTCCGAATCTATGGTAATAGCCATTGCAGGACAAACCGCTTCACATAATTTGCAAGCAATACAGCGTTCTTCCCCGTTTGGATAGCGACGTAATGCATGTAAGCCACGGAAACGTGGCGACTGAGGAGTCTTTTCTTCTGGATAGTGCACAGTTATCTTTGGTTTAAACAAATATTTTCCAGTAACTGCCATACCTTTTAGCAATTCAAATAATAAAAAGGTACTAAAAAACTTTCTGATACGATCCATTATATTTTCTCTATTTAGAACCAGATATTTAACGGGAATACATTTCGTATTGTTTCAGGTAATTGCATAATTAATCCAAGTAAAACAATCCATACCAATGTAATCGGAATAAATATTTTCCAGCCTAATCGCATAATTTGATCATAGCGATATCGTGGAAAAGTCGCACGAAACCAAAGGAAAAAGAATAGAATAAATGCAATTTTAAACAGCAACCAGATAAAACCTGGTATCAATGTAAATGGTGCAATATCGATTGGTGATAACCAGCCACCCAAAAACAAAATCGATGTTAGCGTCGCAACCAGTATCATATTTGAATATTCGGCCAAGAAAAATACAGTAAAGGCCATACCTGAGTAATCAACATGAAAACCTGCAACAATTTCTGATTCACCTTCAGCTACGTCAAACGGTGCGCGATTCGTTTCGGCTACACCAGAAATCAGATAGACCAGAAACATAGGAAATAGTGGAATCAGGTACCAATTCAATAAGCTACCACCCTGCTGACCATTCACTATATCACCTAGATTCAAGCTTCTCGACATCATCAATACACATACCAAAGCAAAACCCATAGCCAATTCATACGAAACTACCTGAGCCGCAGAACGCATAGCCCCCAGAAACGCATATTTAGAATTCGATGCCCATCCAGCTATAATGATGCCGTATATACCCATTGACGTCATCGCCAGAATATATAGTAATCCGGCATTGATATCTGCAAGAACAAGCTCGGGAGAAAAAGGTACTACAGCCCACGCTGCAAGTGCCGGCATAATTGTTAATACTGGTGCCAGAATAAATAAGAACTTATTAGCGCCAGTTGGAATAACAATTTCCTTCATGATTGCTTTAACTGCATCAGCAATTGGTTGCCCCCAGCCCCGCAACCATGGAATACCGAAGAATGTTACCCTATTCGGTCCAACACGGATTTGCATATAAGCAATTATTTTACGTTCTGCAAAAGTTAGATAAGCAACGCCTAGCAATAACGGAACAACGATAGCAAAGATAAATGTTATGTTTGTTACTAATGAAAACAACATGCCCCCCCACTCTGCTCCCAATATCTGTACAAACTGTTGTTGAATATACTCCATTAATAAACCTCAGCCCTTATCATTACAGTTTTTCTACCAATATTTCCCCAAACAAATCGCCAAGTGCTACTGTATTTGGATGTGCGCACGCAATACGCACACAATCAGAGGGTAGTTTGTCATCACAAGCGACTTCAATTTGCACGAATTCACTTCCTTGCTTAATTTTTACCTGAGCTCCTGCAACAACCTCCAAACTTTCTAGCATTTCTTTCGCCATCCATGCTTTAGGCGCAACAGCATCCTGCGTACATTGTAAAGATTCAGCACGACGAACAATTGGATCAGCTTGATAAATCGGCACTTCACCAATACGCTGCATACCTCTGCTTTCAGTTATTTCAATTTCAAAATCGATATTTCTCAAAGTATTGTTCAGGTATTGATTAACTTCTAATCCATCAGGAAATATTTCTGCGCGAATTTGTTCCGTTGTTTCATATTCAAACTTTTCAAGTGCTAATAAATTAGCTAATACCCGGAGTACTTTCCAAGCGGGCCGAGCATCACCTAATGGAGATACAACACCATTGAAACTTTGCACTCGACCTTCTGTATTAATGTAAGTACCCGATGTTTCGGAGAATGGCGCAATAGGCAAAAGTACATCGGCATAATCCCCAGCATTTCCTTTATATGCACTCAATGAAACTACGAATTCACTGGATTTTATTGCTTTCAGTGATTTCTGGGAATTATAAGTATCAAATTCTGGCTCCACATTCATCAATATAAATGCCTGACATTTTTCTTCAGTTCTTTCCGTATCAAGTCCTAACATTTGCGCAGCATTGAAGCCAACTGGCTCCACATGGTCCGGTTTTGCAGAAAATGCCTGTGCGCTGTGAGGTACTGCTCCCACTAAATAAGCACCGACACTATTCGCAGATTCACCCAATGTGCCATAGCTTGCTCCAGTAACTTGTGCAATTAAACCAGCCAACAAATTAATTCTTGAATAATCTGGATGATGTTGAGACAGGTTCCCAAGATAAATCGCTGCTGGCATATTCTCGATTAAACTGGAAGCAATAGCAAATGCACTGGCCGTACTCGAAATATTAATCGAATTAATTAATCCTCTCAGCTCATCAACTTGCTCCATCCCCTTTATTTCAGTTGCAGCTTTCAGAATTTCCGCCAGCGTCCTGAGCATTGCACTGGGAGCAACTATCGCTTTATTTGCGACATTCATCAGCAGATCATCATCTATAGGATTTAAAATGTTTAAACGCATACCATTCTTGACGGCTTGACGTAAACGCTGTGCAATTAGCGGATGATCTTTACGTAATGTACTGCCGATGATTAGAGTCGACTTCAATTGTGACATATCCGCAATACTGGTACCCAACCAAGGAATTCCCTGCAATTGCTTATCTGCCCGAAAATCTGATTGGCGCAGACGATGATCAATGTTGCCGCTCCCCATAGCCCGCAACAACTTCTGCAATAAATAAAGTTCTTCTGATGTGCTATGCGCAGATCCTAATGCACCAATACTTTTAGCACCGTATTTATGCTTGATTACTTGCAAGGCGTTCGCTGTGAATTCTAACGCTTCTTGCCAATCACACATAAACCACTGGCCATCACGCTTGATCATTGGTCGTGTCAGTCTATCTTCTGAGTTTAATCCTTCATAGGAGAAGCGATCTTTATCAGATAACCAGCATTCATTAATTGCTTCATTGTCTCTAGGTAGAACTCGCATTACACGATTTTGCTTGATTTGCAAAACTAAATTTGAACCCAAACCACAATGCGGGCTTATTGATTTTCTGCGTGATAATTCCCAAGTGCGTGCGGAATATCGAAAGGGTTTACTGACCAACGCACCAACCGGACAAAGATCGATGACATTACCAGATAACTCCGAATCTACGGTCTTACCAACAAACGAAAGTATTTCAGAGTGCTCACCACGCCCAGCCATTCCAAGCTCCATGATGCCTGCAATTTCCTGACCAAAGCGTACACACCTTGTGCAGTGAATACATCGTGTCATATCTGTTGATATCAGTGGACCCAGATTCTTATTGACTACAACACGTTTTGCTTCGGTATAGCGGGATCCGCTCGCACCATAGCCGACAGCAAGATCTTGAAGTTGACATTCACCGCCTTGATCACAAATTGGACAATCTAGCGGGTGGTTAATTAATAGAAATTCCATGACACCTTTTTGCGCCGTAACTGCCTGTTGAGAATGTGTAAAGACCTTCATCCCATCCATCACAGGTGTAGCACAAGCAGGTAATGGTTTAGGCGCCTTCTCCACCTGCACCAAACACATACGGCAATTTGCTGCTATAGACAGTTTTTTATGGTAGCAAAAATGTGGTATATACACACCGACCTGTTTGGCACCATCCATAATGGTACTTCCTTTAGGTACGGATACTTGTTTACCGTCGATTTCTATATTGACCATCAGCTAAATTTCTTGGGTTAATCACGAATTATTATAAAATTGACGCACTCTGCTCATCCTAGCAGTTAGACCATACATTTTTTATGCTCTATATGGTAAACAAACTCGTCACGGAAATGTTGAATCATCGCACGCACAGGCATAGCAGCTGCATCACCCAACGCACAAATTGTGCGTCCCTGAATGTTATCTGCTATATTATCCAGCAGATCAAGATCTTCTAATCGTCCTTTACCTCGTTCAATTCGGTTAACAATACGATAAAGCCATCCTGTTCCTTCGCGGCACGGTGTACATTGACCACAAGATTCTTCATAATAAAAGTAAGACAATCGCTCTAATGCTCTCACCATACAGGTCGTTTCATCCATTATAATGACAGCACCTGAACCCAGCATAGATCCGGCTTTAGCTATAGAGTCATAATCCATATCCGTCTGCATCATAATATCACCAGGTAATACAGGCATTGATGATCCACCCGGAATGCAACCTTTTAATTTTCTATCGCCTCTCATCCCACCTGCTAGTTTCAATAATTCAGCGAAAGGAGTTCCGAGGGGTATTTCATAATTACCTGGCTTGTTAACATGGCCTGATACTGAAAATATTTTTGTGCCGCCATTATTGGGCTTCCCAAGTTGAAGATATTTCTCACCTCCATTGCGAATAATCCAAGGAACCGAAGAAAAGGTTTCAGTATTATTAATGGTTGTCGGCTTACCATACAGTCCATAATTCGCCGGGAAAGGTGGTTTAAATCGGGGCTGACCTTTCTTCCCTTCTATGGATTCTAATAGCGCAGTTTCTTCTCCGCAGATATAAGCACCATATCCGTGATGATTATAAAGCTGAAAACTGAACGATGAGCCAAGAATATTATTTCCTAAGTAACCAGCTGCTCGCGCTTCATCAACAGCTTCTTCCATACGTTCATAGGTTTCCCATATCTCACCATGAATATAATTGTAACCTGCTTTAACACTCATCGCATACGCTGCAATAATCATACCTTCAATCAAGAGATGAGGATTGAATCTCATGATATCGCGATCCTTGAATGTACCCGGCTCTCCTTCATCTGAATTACAAACAATATATTTTTCACCTTCGTAAGTCTTAGGCATGAAACTCCATTTCAAACCAGTAGGAAAGCCTGCACCCCCTCGACCTCGAAGTGCTGATTTTTTAACTTCTTCAATAATCTCCTCTGGTGTAATCTTTTTGGCCAGTATTTTTCTAAGAGCAGCATATCCCTCGCGCTTTTCATAACTCTTCAATCGCCAATTTTCAGGATCGAACGAATCTACTCCATTCATTAATGTCTGTGGATACTGATTCATTTGCTCAGTTCCTCCAACAATTTATCAATCATTTCATTGGACATAAAACTGCACATACGCTTATTATTAACCAGGAATACTGGCGCATCCCCACAAGCTCCCAAGCATTCACCTTCTTTTAATGTGAATTTTCCATCCGGTGTGGTCTGATTAAATTCAATTCCTAATTTCTGCTTTAGATAGACCGCACTTTCATTACTACCCGATAAAGCGCAAGGTAAATTAGTACATATCGTGATCTTGTATTTACCTACCGGCTTCAGGTTATACATATTATAGAACGTAGCCACTTCATATACTGCAATGGGAGGCATGCCTAAATATTCAGCGACAAAATCCATTGTCTCATTGGTCAACCAGCCTTTTTCTTCCTGCGCAATTGCAAGTGCCGACATAACAGCCGACTGTCTCTTGTCAATTGGATATTTAGCGATCTCTCGATCTATTTTTTTAAGGGATTCAGTGCTTAACATCATCTATTATCTATCTATCTCACCAAATACTATGTCTTGTGTACCAATGATCGCAACCACGTCGGCAATCATATGCCCCCGTGACATCTCATCCATTGATGCTAAATGCGCAAACCCAGGCGCGCGTATTTTCAATCGATATGGTTTATTGGCTCCATTCGATACCAAGTAGATACCAAACTCACCTTTAGGATGCTCAACTGCCGCATAGATTTCACCTGGGGGCACATGAAATCCTTCTGTAAACAACTTGAAATGATGAATCATTTCTTCCATATTTTGTTTCATATCCACTCGAGAAGGCGGTGCAATTTTATGATTATCAGTAATTACTGGCCCTGGATTCTTACGCAGCCAATCAACACACTGCTTAATAATACGATTTGATTGACGAAATTCTTCCATACGTACTAAATAACGATCATAGCAGTCGCCATTGACGCCTATCGGTATATCAAAATCAACACGATCATAAACTTCATAGGGTTGTTTCTTTCTCAAATCCCATTCTACACCTGAGCCACGCAGCATTGGTCCTGTAAAACCCAACGCTTTAGCGCGCTCGGGCGAAACAATACCGATATCCACCAATCTCTGCTTCCAAATTCTATTATCGGTTAATAATGTTTCATACTCATCTACGTATTTTGGAAAACGATTCGTAAAATCTTCAATAAAATCTAATAAAGAACCTTCTCTATTGACATTCCGTAAGTGTGTTTGTTTTTCATTATGAATTTTTGAAGATTGATACCGAGGCATAGTATCGGGTAAATCGCGATACACACCGCCGGGTCTATAATAAGCGGCATGCATTCTGGCACCGGATACCGCCTCATAGCAATCCATTAAATCTTCTCTCTCACGGAAAGCATAGAGAAACATTGTCATAGCACCCACATCAAGTGCATGCGCACCGATCCACAATAAGTGATTAAGTATGCGAGTAATCTCATCAAACATCACACGTATATATTGTGCTCTTAACGGCACTTCAATTTGCAATAATTTCTCGATGGCCATCACATAGGCATGCTCATTAACCATCATTGAAACATAATCCAATCGATCCATATACGGAACTGATTGAATATACGTTTTATTTTCCGCTAGTTTCTCAGTTGCGCGATGCAATAATCCAATATGTGGATCAGCACGCCGCACAACCTCCCCATCCAATTCAAGCACC
>JAMXAE010000144.1 GCA_024281695.1 Nitrosomonas sp.
GAAATTATTGTATTGTCTAATGGTGAGAAAGTGCCGCCGGCTGATATGGAAGCAGCTATTATGCGTGACCCGTTATTTGAGCAGGTCATGCTGATCGGTGAAGCGCGTTCCTATTTAAGCGTTTTAGTTGTCTTGAATTCGACTCTCTGGCAAAATTTTATTCCCCAATATGGCCTGGATGACAGTTTAAACACTGATCAGCAAAAACAGCAAATTGAGGAGATTTTGTTGGATAAAATCACTCGCCAAACAAGCGAATTTCCAGGTTATGCCAAAATACGCCGCGTTGCGGTTATTCAGGAACCTTGGAAAGTTGAAAATGGACTATTGACGCCTACCTTGAAGTTGAAACGAGCCAAAGTGTTGGAGAAGCATAAAGCCGAAGTCGATAGATTGTATGCTGGGCATTAAGGACTATCACAATTTAACTTGATCTTGGTGATAGGGGACAAATCAATGGCAAAAGATACCAGTAAACTGGATAAATTGGTTCTTGAGGCGCGCCAAAATGCAGAAAAACGCGCTAAGGGATATCGGGAACAAGCGCTCAAGTTATTTCCCTGGGTATGTGGTCGTTGCGCACGCACGTTTGATCACAAAAACCTGCAATTGCTGGAAGTTCATCACAAAAACAGTAATCACGATGACAATCCTCCGGATGGTAGTAATTGGGAATTACTGTGTACTTATTGCCACGAAAATGAACATTCCAAGCTTAAGGACTCAATGGGCCGTACTGCTAGTGCAACCGCCGAATCGGTGGCTACGTTTAATCCATTTGCCGATCTTAAGGATCGGTTAAAGAATAAGCCCTAACTCAGGATAATCGCTTCTGACCAAGTTTCTGCAGCACTAGAGTACTTAAAGTACAGTTGATCTGAAGTTCGTTGTATTAAATTTGCAGATAGATATAATGAGATTTTAAAGCAAACAGGAGTCTAGTCATGGTTAAGTTAACTGATGTTACTGGAATCGGTCCCGTCACGGTGAAGTTGTTATCTGAACACAATATTAAAACAGTCGAAGCCCTGGCTGCAATCAGTCTAACGGAATTACTGAAAGTGTCAGGCTTCAGCGATATCCGTGCACGCGCGGTCAAAAAAGCAGCGTCGGATTGCTTGCGGAATAAAGCGATTAAGCCATCGACTCCTGTAGCCAGTAGTGTTCCTACGCCGGTTAAGAAAGCGGTGAGTATTCCGGTGCCGGTTAAAAAGACAGTGACTAAAAAGATTGTTGCGAATCCAATAGTGAGTCAGGTTGAAGCAGACAAAGCGAAGGACAACAAGAAAGATAAGAAAGATGACAAGAAGCATGAAAAAATAAAGGATAAAGGTAAGGATAAAAAGAATAAGGACAAGGGCAAGAAAAAAGGTAGTAAAAAGAAAGGAAAAGATAAAAAGTAATCATGACTCGAACCAGTGCCCTGAAGCAAAGAGAATCCACTGATAGAAAAACTGATTAAGATTAAGATGTTTTCTTTTTTGTGATGGGGTAAGAAAATCTTTGTGTCCGATAACTTCCGATGGTTTTATAGTTCTTTGGGACGGATCAGGTGTTGCAAATGTGCTTGAGCGGGTTTTGTGGTAATTGCTTCAGTACCGTAACTGAGTACAGCTACAGTGCCGGTAGTTAGTAATTTGCCCAAACTATTAACAGGCGGTGAATCTTTGGATAGATAACAGAGTAGTTGATCGAGGCTGGGATTGTGACCAATGATGAATAGCGTGTGGGTATCTTGGCGATATTGGTTGATAAGGGAGAGTAAGTCATTCAATGAAGCCTCATAGATCCCAGCTTCCCAAAGAACATTATTGGGATTTACGCCCAGTTCTTTCAGCACCAACTGACAAGTTTGTTTCGCCCTTAATGCAGGTGAGCAAACGATCCGATCCATATGGAAGCGATGCGCTGTTAACCATTTTCCCATTGATTTTGCAGCTTTCCTTCCGCGCGATGTTAGTGGGCGATCAAAATCAGATCGGTTTTCTTCAGACCAATCCGATTTTGCGTGACGCATTATGACGAGCTTATGTTCTTGCATGAATCTTTTATGGAAATCAATAATCTGCCTAATATAATACCATTCCTATGACACCCAATATGGATGAATCCTATGCCGCTGTAGATTTAGGTTCAAACAGTTTTCACATGATCGTTGCTAATTTGGTGGATGGTCGATTACAGATCATCGATCGCATGAAAGAGATGGTCAGATTGGCTTCTGGATTGAATGATAAACACGAACTGTCGAAGGAATCCATGCAACAGGCACTCGAATGTTTGCAGCGATTCGGTCAACGTATCAGAGAAATTCCTCATTTGAATGTTCGCGCGGTAGGTACCAATACGCTACGTCAGGCACGCAATGGTACGGATTTCTTATCGCGCGCCCTTATTGCATTGGGTCATCCGATAGAAATCATCGCGGGGCGTGAAGAAGCCCGGTTGATCTATTCCGGCGTAGCGCATAGTTTGTATGATGAAGTGAATAAGCGCCTGGTAATTGACATTGGTGGCGGTAGCACGGAGTTGATTATCGGTCGTGGTTTTGATACCTACTATACCGAAAGCTTGTATATGGGGTGCGTCAATGTCGGGCAGCGTTTTTTTGAGGATGGCAAAATAAAAGCCAAAAAAATGCGCAAGGCCATATTATTTGCCATGCAGGAACTGGAGTCCATTGAAACAACCTATAAGAAAATGGGCTGGGATCAGGCATTGGGATCTTCCGGTACGATTCTGAGCATACGCGACGTAGTCCAAGCGCAAGGCTGGTGCGATGCCGGTATTACATCTTCTGCGCTGACTCGGTTAATGGAGACACTCATTGCAATGGGTGATAGTGAATCCATTAGTTTTGCGGGGCTACCGGAACGCAGAAAGCCTGTATTTGCCAGTGGTGTGGCAATCTTGTGTGGAGTTTTTGAGGCGCTCAATCTGGATAGGATCAATGTATCGGAAGGAGCCTTGCGTGAGGGCTTGCTGTATGATCTGATTGGTCGAGCGCATAATGAGGATATCCGAGACAAGACCATCCTGGATGTATCGCAAAGATACAACATCGATATGGAGCAAGCGAATAAAGTCAAAGAAACGGCTGAATTATTTTTTCACCAGGTAACAGTGGATTGGGAACTGGATGAAAGAATGGATTTAAAGTTATTGCTGTGGGGAGCTTTAATTCATGAAATGGGTCTTTCCGTGGCGCATAACCAGTATCATCGGCATGGCGCCTACTTGATTGCCAATTCAGATCTGGCGGGCTTTTCCCGGCAAGAGCAAATAAAACTGGCAATGCTTGTTCGAAGCCATCGCAGGAAGTTTCCATTGGAAGAATTTGAATCCATCACTCAGTCGCGAAGGGTTTCGATTATTCGGCTTTGTGTATTGCTGAGGCTGGCAGTCGTTTTGCACAGAAGCCGTTCCAATAGTAGCCTGCCGGAAATGCAAATCAGCGTGAACAAAAACAAAATTAATCTGAATTTTCCATCTGGTTGGCTGGATCAACACCCTTTAACGCTCGTTGATTTGAATACTGAGCAAAGTTTCTTGGAGAATGCGGATATTAGGCTGACATTTAATTAAAAGCGCTGTAAGCAACATCACCATAGCATTTGGCAGGCGGCGCTTGCTAGGATAGATCGCAATAATGCTCCAACAGCAGTTGTTGTGCGGAACGAGCTTTGGAAGTGCCTGGCTTCAATCGTTTATAGGAACCATCGCTTTGTAGTACCCAAGCCTGAGTATTGTCAGAAAGGTAACTGAGTAAGCCATGATCGATGACGGTATCACTGGTGCGTTTTTCTTCGATCGGGAAACACACTTCCACCCGGTAATGTAAATTACGCGTCATCCAGTCAGCGCTGGAGCAGAATACCAGTTCTTCTCCGCCATTATGGAAATAATAAACTCGGGTATGCTCCAGAAAGCGACCTACGATTGAACGCACACTGATATTTTCCGAAACATCCTTGATCCCTGGACGTAAGCAGCATATACCCCTAATAATTAGATCGATTTTAACGCCGGCTTGTGAAGCTTTATATAAAGCGGCGATAATTTCCGGATCAACCAGCGCATTCATTTTGGCAATAATCCATGCCTTCTTGCCCTGATTCGCAGCGCCGATTTCTTTCTCGATATAATTCAGTATGCCTTTGTGCAGTGTGAATGGCGATTGCAGCAGTTTTTTTAATTTACCCGCCCGACCCAGCCCGGTCAATTGATGGAACAGCTTGTTAACATCCTCGCCGATGGCTTTGTCGCAGCTTAAAAGTCCATAGTCAGTATACAAACGTGCAGTGCGCGCATGATAATTGCCGGTTCCCAAATGGACATACCGACGTAAAGTGCGGCCTTCCCTTCTGACCACCAGAATCATTTTTGCGTGCGTTTTATAATTGACCACCCCGTATACCACATGCGCACCAGCTTGTTGTAATTCACTGGCTAGCTCAATATTGGCTTCTTCATCGAATCTTGCCCGCAGCTCAATCACCACGGTGACTTCCTTGCCTGCACGCGCGGCAATTTTCAAGATTTCGACGACAACGGAATCAACGCCAGTACGATAAAGTGTTTGCTTGATCGACAATACATTCGGATCGGCGGCTGCTTGCCGCAGAAAATCGATAACTGGCGCAAACGATTGGAAGGGGTGGTGTAGCAAGATATCGCCATTATGCAAGGCATCAAAAATATTGATAGTCTTGAGCAGGCGCTTGGGAATGTCGGGTGTGAAACCGGCGAATTTCAATTCCGGGCGGTCAACCAGATCGCAGATCGCGAGTAAGCGTCCCAAATTGACAGGTCCTGCGACCTGATAGAGATCGCTTTGTTGCAATCCGAATTTTTGTAATAGAAAATGGCTGAGATTGTCCGGGCAGTTATCTGCAACTTCCAAGCGCACGGCGTCGCTGAATCGGCGCGAAGGCAGTTCGCCTTCGAGTGCGCGCAGTAGATCGTCGATGGCTTCATCGTCGATAAACAAATCACTATCGCGTGTCACCTTGAACTGATAGCAACCGGTTACGCTCATACCTGGAAACAGATCGCCCACATGCGCATGGATGATCGACGACAACATGACAAAATCGTGATTGCCTTCGCTATACTTTGCCGGAATCGGAACTACTCGTGGCAAGGAACGCGGTGCTTGCACGATGGCCAGCCCGGAATCCCGCCCGAATGCATCTTTTCCTTCCAGCGATATGATGAAATACAGATTCTTGTTCAGAACCTTGGGGAAAGGGTGCGCAGGATCTAAGCCGATCGGGCTGAGTACCGGCAGTACTTCATCTTTAAAATAGCGGTGTATCCATCGGCCGAGCAAGGACTTCCACTGCAGACGGCGCAGCAAGCGTATTTTATCCTTGGCCAGCGCCGGAATGATCAGATCATTCCATACACTGTATTGCTCTTGCACAAACTGATGGGCGGTTTCACTGACGCGTGACAGTACTTCCGCCGGAGAAAGATTATCGGGTCCTGTTTGAATCGAGCCGTATTTTGCTTGCTGTTTCAAGCCGGCTACGCGTATTTCAAAAAATTCGTCCAGATTTGTGCTGGCGATGCATAAAAAACGCAGTCTTTCCAACAGCGGCAGGTTTTCATCTTTTGCTTGCTCAATGACACGCCGGTTAAATTCCAGCAAACTCAATTCGCGGTTGATATAAAGCGTGGGGTTTTTAAGATCAATGATATCCATCAATGTTGACTGCTTGGGTAGATTTGCCTGAGATAATGACTGACCGGTTTCTATTTGTGAGAACAGCCAGCAGAAGAAATATAAAACGTGTTCAATTCTAGCCTAGTTTACTGTGAGAATAACTTCTATTTATGGGGTGTAGGCTATTTTCACGGAAATTCAAGTGGGTTCAAATGACCTAACGCTTTGGAGTGACTTTTAAAAGCCTGCCGTTTTCTTCATCCGTCAGTAGATACAGCGCGCCATCCGGGCCTTGTTCGACATCACGGAAACGTGCAGATTGTATTAATAATTGTTCCTCACCAAGAATTCTTTTACCATCGGTCGATAGCCTGGACACATGCTTGCCTGCTAATGCACCGACCAACAAATTGCCACGCCATCCGGGAAACAGATTGCCGGTGTAAAACACCATGCCAGAAGGTGCAATGGAAGGTGTCCAGTGGTGGATGGGCTCTTCAAAGCCTTGCCCGGTATGCTCATCTTTTATGGGCGTTCCATTGTAATGAACACCATAACTGGCTTGGGGCCAACCATAATTTTTACCGGGTTGCGGGATATTAATTTCGTCGCCACCCTTAGGGCCGTGTTCGTGAATCCATAGCTGACCGGTTTTAGGATGGATGGCTGCACCCTGCACACTGCGATGGCCATATGACCAGATTTCAGGTTTTGCTTTTGGATCATTGACAAAAGGATTGTCGGTGGGCACCGAGCCATCGGAACGGATGCGGATGATCTTTCCAATATGAGTACCCAGTCGTTGCGCTTCATCCATATGATCGCCACGATCGCCGAGTGTAATAAAAAGATTGCCATCGGGTGCAAATGCCAGGCGTGAACCAAAATGCACGGCTCCTTGCGTTTTGGGGAATTGCCGAAAGATGACTTGAAGATTTTCTAGATTGCCATCTTTTAATTCGGCTTTGGCAACCGCTGTTCCTGCTTTGCCTCCCTCGAGTTCTGCATAAGAAAGATAAATCAGGCGGTTTTTGGAAAACTCAGGATCCAGCGCAACATCCAGCAAGCCGCCTTGCTGCTGGCTAAATACCGCAGGGACGCCTTTGACGGGCTCCGAAACGCGTCCATCCGGTGTGATGACGCGTAATTGACCGACACGTTCCGTGACCAGCAAATTCCCATCGGGCATAAAAGCCATGCCCCAGGGAAAACGCAATCCGCTGGCCACCAATTTGACCTCAAGCTCTGTTTGGATGCGCTGAGCCTGTGCAGTGGATGGCAAGAAAATGCTACTACTCAATGCAATCAACATGAAAATTATTAGAGTCGGGAGTTTTTGCGTCATTTTCTTTTTTCCTTCCAGCCGGTGGTCGAATAACTAAATTATCCAGTGAGCGAACGATCGATCAGTGTCAATGTATCATTCCTGCGAAGGGGCCTCAAGACTTGCCGGTTAAAACACCACAATGCGTACCCGTACACCGCCAAATACATTCAGCGGTGGGCCGGGCTCATAGTAACGTCCGAGTGCAGCATTGATACGGGTATTTGCGTTGTACTGCGCATCGAATAGATTATTGACACCAAAAAATATAGAGCCTTCTATCCCATTGCGCTTCAATTCCCAGCCAGCCAATAACTGCCCGAGGTTATAGGCATGGTTGGTTGCGCTATTGGTGTCATTGACAAAAAACTCGCCGACGCGGTGCACGTGCAGTTGCCCGAAAAAGCCGAGCGGGTGCGCGTAGCGCAGCAATCCTTCCCAGCGGTGCCGGGGGATGCCGGGGAAAATATTGCCTTTCAGGTTGGTATCATTGGCGATGTATTTTTCAAACTCAAAATCCGAAAACGTGTAGCTGACTTCGCCACGCAACCCTTTCCATTCCGGCGTCGCTAGACGGGTTTCGACACCGATGCGGCGCGATTGCCCGGCGTTGCGGAAAAATGCCCGGCCGGGCGACGACGCTAACTCGAACGGTGTGATTTCGTTCCAGGTGCGGATGAAAAACACCGCGGTGTCGTATTGAAATCCGGAGGTGTTGCCGCGAAAGCCGAGTTCGTTGCTGAGCGACGTTTGCGCGTTCAGATTCGGATTGAAGCCGCCTTTTCCG
>JAMXAE010000145.1 GCA_024281695.1 Nitrosomonas sp.
ATTTATAGTGACGGTTGGCGTGGTTATAATGGTCTGGTAGATGTAGGTTATTCCAAGCATTTTCGAGTATCGCATGGTAACAATGAATTTATCCGGGATGGTCACTGCCACATTAACGGTATCGAATCATTTTGGAGTTTTACCAAGCGACGATTGGCGAAGTTTAACGGCGTATCAGTTAACTTTGAGCTGCATTTAAAAGAATCTGAATGGCGATGGAAAAAAACAACCTGGCGAACTTGCTAGTGAACTATGGCAGCTCGTTAGATATTATTCACCTCTGCTAGTCTAGAGCCTTTATTAAATAGATAACTGACACAGATTAATATTTCCATTTTATAAAGTGTTAATATAGAATTATAGTAAATAAGTGTTTGATTGAGAGTAAGTGAATGATGGCCTAGAGAATTATTAATGAATCAATTGAATTTCTAGACTGAGGGTTTGTCTATATTTATTCAAGTAAACCTATGCGATAGCAGGTTTTTAAAAGGACGGCAATTATATGATTTATGATTTACTAAATTTTGTTTCTGGTGTATTTGATATGCCGTGGTGGGGGTATATCGTTGTTACCTTAGCTTTCACACATATCACGATAGCCGGTATTACAATCTACCTTCATCGCCACTCAGCTCACAGAGCGCTGGAATTACATGCGATACCCAGTCATTTTTTCCGTTTTTGGTTATGGCTAACTACCGGGATGGTTACAAAACAATGGACAGCAGTTCATCGTAAGCATCATGCAAAATGTGAGACTAAGGATGATCCGCATAGTCCTGTTGTTCTTGGTATTCAAAAGGTTTTAAGTGAAGGCTCGGAGCTCTATAGAATAGAAGCCAGGAACGAAGAAACTTTGAAAAGATATGGATATGGTACTCCAGATGATTGGGTGGAGCGTAATATTTATAGTAAGCATAGTGCAAAGGGTGTTGCATTAATGTTGATTATTAATGTTATTTTGTTCGGTCCAATTGGTATTACTATTTGGGCGGTGCAAATGATGTGGGCACCAATTTTCGCTGCAGGTATCATCAATGGTGTCGGCCATTATTGGGGGTATCGCAACTTTCAGGCAGAAGATGCTAGCCGAAATATAGTTCCTTGGGGCATTTTAATCGGTGGTGAAGAACTTCATAATAATCATCATGCATATGCGACATCAGCTCGGTTATCCAATAAGTGGTATGAATTTGATATCGGCTGGATGTATATCCGTATTTTGGAGATGATGGGGCTTGCGAAAGTTAAAAAGACTGCACCTAAGCTTAGGATAGATAAAGAAAAGACTCAATGTGATTTAGATACATTGCAAGCTGTGATCTCTCATCGTTATGAAGTCCTCGCTAAATATACAAAATCATTAAAAGCGACTTTTGCACAAGAAATAGTTCATCTAAAAGAAGCAACTGCACAATGTGGCATAGATAAACCTACTTTAAAACGTTGGGTTTTGGCTGATTCAAAGACGTTACAAGAGCACGAACGTGAAAAATTAAATCAAGTGCTAAGTAATGCTAAAACACTCGATAAAGTTTATACGATGCGTGAGGAATTGGCTGAGATTTGGCAGCGATCTACTGCATCAACTGATGAATTAGTTAGGCAGCTAGAAGATTGGTGTCGGCGTGCAGAAGAAAGTGGTATTGAAGTACTAAGAACCTTTTCACAGAGATTGCGTTGTTATGCATAAGCTACTAACTAGTAAAGGTAAATAAATAAAAAACCCCGTTAAAGCGGGGTTTTTTATTAGAAAGAAAAAATTATTATTTTAGTTTTGTTTCTTTATACTTTACATGCTTTCGTGCAACAGGATCAAACTTCATTAATTCCATTTTCTCAGGCTTTGCACGTTTGTTTTTAGTGGTTGTATAGAAATGACCTGTTCCTGCTGAAGATTCAAGCTTTACTTTTTCACGCATTCCAATAGCTCCTTAACTTACTAACTTATTTGATTATTATTTTTATTAAATGCTTTTGCCTTGTGAGCGCATTTTAGCTAGCACTGAATCAATACCATTTTTATCTATTGTTCGTAATGCAGCATTAGATAAGCGTAAGTTAACCCAACGATTTTCACTTTCTACCCAAAACTTGCGATGTTGTAGGTTAGGAAGGAAGCGTCTTTTGGTTTTATTATTTGCGTGAGAAACGTTATGTCCTGACATTGGTTTTTTGCCAGTTACTTCACATACTCGTGCCATAGCAACGCACTCCAAAGTTCAAAAGGGGCATTATACCCTGATTTGACGTATTTATTCAAATGTAACTGCTTAGATACTCACAAATGAAGAGAATCTTTACTAGTCGAATAAATTTATGAGTGTCGATAGTAATCACATACTCCTCTGATTTAAGAAAATTTTATTCAAATTAAACCATGTTCAGCAAATGACATAGCGGTACCCTGACCAACAATAAAGTGATCTAGCACTTCGACATCGATCATAGTTAAAGCTTGCTTCAAAGACTGGGTAAGTGTTTTGTCAGCCTGACTCGGTTCAGCTATACCTGATGGATGATTGTGTGCAAAAATTATGGCTGCTGCATTATGATATAGAGCGCGTTTGATTACTTCTCGAGGGTAAACGCTGGTTTGAGTGAGTGTACCGCTAAATAGTTCTTCAGTAGCGATGGTGTGATTCTTAGCATCAAGAAAGATGCCGATAAAAACTTCGTGTTGCTTGTTTGCTAGGCTTAAACGTAAGAAATCTCGAACTAATTCAGGGGAATTTATAACATTCCCATTTTTCAATTCTTCACCTAGCGCACGACGAGCCATTTCTAATACGGCTTGCAGTTGTGCATATTTAGCGATTCCCATTCCAGCTAATTGACAGAAACTATCCTGGCTAGCCGCGAATACGTTGGTTAGGCTACCAAAATGTAAAAGTAACTCTCTCGCAAGATCGACAGCACTTTTTCCTATCGTGCCTGTACGTAGAAATATGGCGAGTAGCTCTGTATCTGAAAGAGCGGCGACGCCTTTCTGCAATAATTTCTCGCGTGGTCTTTCAGATATGGGCCAGTCTGGGATAGACATAGAATATAATTGAAAATTAGTTATATAAAATATATAGAGTGTCGTGTAGATGTGCCACAATTAAATTTAGAGTGGAGTACAGTGCTATTCTTCTATCGAGTTTGTTTGATGAAACGGCATTCGATGTGTTCATATTGAGTAAAATGAGCGAATATATATATATATATGTATATGGTAAGTAACTAATTCTTAGTTTATAACGTATTGATATATAATAATTATTATATACTACACAAGTCGCAAGTTTTTAACTTTATTTATGACTATTGACTATTGCAATCATGTGCGATTTATATGTTTAAGAAAAGCTTATTACTCGGTGTAACGGGGGGAATAGCGGCCTATAAAGCTGCAGAACTAGCACGTCTGTTAACGTTGGATAATTTTGATGTGCAGACAGTAATGACCAAATCTGCATGTCACTTTATTGGACCTATCACCTTTCAGTCGTTGACAGGCAACCCGGTTTATTCTGATCTATGGGAAACTAATGCCACTAATAATATGGCGCATATTAGCTTTTCGCGCAATGTTGATGCGATTTTATTAGCTCCCGCTAGTGCAGATTTTATAGCAAAACTTGCTAATGGTATGGCGGATGATCTGCTTGCAACAATATGTTTAGCACGTGATTGTCCACTTATAATAGCGCCTGCGATGAATCGACAAATGTGGGAGAATTCCGCAACACAGCGTAATTTATCTTTATTGCGCCATGACGGTGTAATAATAGTTGGCCCCGCAAGCGGTGAACAGGCTTGTGGCGAAATAGGAATGGGACGCATGGTAGAAACTTGCGAGCTGGTAAGAGCAGTACGAGCTACTTTACAAACTGGCTCATTGCAAGGTAAGAATGTTTTAGTGACAGCCGGCCCAACTTTTGAGGCGATTGACGCCGTGCGTGGAATAACTAATAGTAGTTCCGGGAAAATGGGATATGCCATTGCTCAGGCTGCGATGGAAGCAGGTGCAAACGTTTCACTTGTTTCTGGCCCTACCTGTTTATCACCGCCTGCTGTAGGAAGATTTATTCGTGTGGTTAGTGCGATGGATATGTTGAATGCTGTACAGGCAGAAATAGCACAGACTGATATTTTTATTAGTGTTGCCGCAGTTGCTGATTATCGTGTGGCTAAAATTAATCAGCAAAAATTAAAGAAATCTGATCGAAATCTATCATTAGAGCTTATTCCAAATCCTGATATTCTCATGATTGTATCCAATTTACCTAAACCACCATTTTGCGTTGGTTTTGCAGCAGAAACTGATGAGCTTGAAAGGAATGCGGAAGCCAAAAGACATAAGAAAAACTTACCGTTATTAGTTGCCAATTGGGCTCAGGATGCTATCGGCTCTGATGAGAGCGAATTAATCCTATTAGATGATGCTGGTAAGCATCTTCTTCCAAAAGCAACTAAAATTGAGCAAGCACGGCGTTTGATAAATCATATAAGTTCACTCTACAAACTCAAATAAATACTAACTATCATATGAAAAAGATTGATATTAAAATTCTTGACAAGCGTTTATATGAACAGTTTCCTGCTTATGCAACACCGGGTTCGGCAGGTTTGGATTTGCGTGCTTGTATTGAACAATCTATTACTATAAATCCAGGAGAAACCAATCTCATTCCTACGGGAGTAGCCGTACATTTGGCCGATACTGGATTGGCTGCACTTGTATTGCCACGCTCTGGATTAGGTCATAAGCATGGAATTGTGTTAGGAAATTTGGTGGGGCTAATTGATTCTGATTATCAAGGGCAGATTTTTGTATCTTGCTGGAATCGCGGGCAAGTTTCTTTTCATCTTAATCCATTAGAACGTATTGCACAGCTTGTCGTGGTTCCTGTTGTACAAATCGAATTCAATAAGGTGGATAGTTTTGACCAAAGCCATCGGGGAGAAGATGGCTTTGGTAGTACAGGTAAGCACTGATTGTTTTCTTGCAATAATTCTTATACTACTTTAAGGTCGTATCTACCGCTATTTCTAGAAAGGCGAGAGATTCAGATTAATGCAAGCGCGGAAGCATCCCTTTTAATCCACGCATCATTTTAGCCATACCACCTTTATTCATCATTTTCATCATTTTTCTGGCTTGCTCAAACTGAGCCAACAGGCGATTGACTTCTTGTACGGATACACCTGCTCCTGCAGCAATTCGTCGCTTACGTGATGCTTTAAGAACCTCAGGTTTGGCACGTTCCTGTTTTGTCATGGAGTTAATAATACCTTCTGTTCGATTGATTATTTTGTCATCAACTTTTACATTTTGTGCCGCCTGACTCAATTGAGCGGGTAATTTATCCATCAAGGCGCTCATACCACCCATATTCCTCATTTGCTGAAATTGTGCCTTAAAATCATCCAGGTCAAATGCTTTACCTGATTTCATTTTCTTCATCAGGTTTTCAGCTTCTTGTTGATCAGCACTACGATGTGCTTCTTCGATCAATCCAAGCACATCGCCCATACCTAAGATGCGTGATGCCATTCGATCAGGATGAAATGCTTCTAACCCAGCTAATTTCTCAGCAATACCAGTGAACTTGATGGGTGTGCCGGTAATGTGTTTAACCGAGAGTGCTGCGCCGCCACGTGCATCTCCATCTAGTTTAGTAAGAATGACACCGGTTAAAGGTAACGAATCGGAAAATGCTTTAGCTGTAGTAACCGCATCTTGCCCTTGCATTGCGTCAACTACAAATAAGGTTTCGATCGGTTTCAATAATGCTTCAAGCTCACTGATTTCTTGCATCATGGCTTCATCGATACCCAATCGACCAGCAGTATCAACGATCATGACATCATGGTGATGTTTTCGTGCATAATCCAATGCAGCTATACCTATTTCCCCAGGTTTCTGTCCGTCTTTTACAGGAAAAAAATCTGCTCCAGTTTGGTTAGCCAGAAGTTCCAATTGATGGATAGCGGCTGGGCGGTAAATATCACAGGAAACTAATAGTACTTTCTTTTTCTTTTGCTCCATTAGCCATTTTGCCAGCTTTCCACTGCTGGTAGTTTTACCTGCGCCTTGTAATCCGGCCATCAGGATAACAGCAGGTGGTACTGTAGAAAGATTAAGATCGGCTTTTTCTCCGCCCATAAGGGTAATCAACTCCTGATGAACGACTCCAACTAAAGCTTGCCCAGGTGTGAGGCTGCCCATAACTTCATGGCCAATGGCTTTCTCCTTGACACTTGCAATGAAGTCTTTTACTACCGGTAAAGCTACGTCAGCCTCTAGTAATGCCAGGCGAACTTCGCGCAATGCCTGCTGGATATTGCTTTCAGTGAGTCTTGCTTCACCGCGCAATGTTTTCATTACACCGGCAAGTCGACCGGTCAAATTGTCAAACATACTTAAAACCTCACAAAAAAAGATGTGTGTAGAGTAATGTAATAATTTAGATTTTAATAAATATCGAGTTAGTACTTTGAATTTACTAAAGTGCCATGTAGACTAATCAGCTATTTATCTGCCTTTCTAAATTCGTTATATCAATGACTAGCATTTTAACTTATCTCGTAGCTTTTTTGCTTTATATACTGATTGGTTGGTGTTTCTGGCGAAATACTTGGAATCAATCATCATTATCGGATGCTGGTAATCGTGGACAAACGACTGTTACCTGGGTGCATTATGCCATGCTTGCTCCTTTGTTACTGCATGCTATGACACTTTATCATTCAATGTTTGTGGGAGGAGGTATTAGTTTTGGCTTGGGTAATGCAATTTCATCAATTGTTTGGTTGACAGCATTTATTTATTGGTTTTCAGGATTTTTTGATCGTTTGCAAGGACTACAAACTTTAGTTGCACCAGTCGCCACAGTATCGGCAGTTGCGATTTTTTTGCCGCTAGTTTTCCCATCTTTACGTCCCCTCGAGAATACAGAGTTACCTGCGTTTAAAGCACACTTACTGGTTGCGATGATGGCATATAGTTTGTTAACAATAGCAGCATTGCATGCTCTATTGATGACGGTGGTGGAACGCCATTTACATCATCCTGCGACCCATTCGATACTCACTAACTTACCACCGCTATTAGCGATGGAAAAGTTATTGTTCCGTATTATATGGATTGGATTTATATTATTGACCCTAACACTTTTAAGTGGTGCTGTTTTTTCAAAAGAAGTATTTGGTCAGCCGCTTACATTCTCACATAAAACTCTTTTTGGCTTTATCTCTTGGGGTGTATTTGCCGCATTACTCATTGGCCGACAACTTTATGGGTGGCGAGGTAGAATAGCCATTCGTTGGACATTAACCGGATTTGCAATATTATTACTCGCCTATATCGGCAGCAAGTTTGTATTAGAGATTATATTAAGTCGTTAGCATATTTGTCTTTTATACATCTACAGATTTTATACGATAAGATTGGCTTCAGTTATTTTTGTTAAATCGGTAATTTAAATAATAAACATTATAGAGAAAATTATATGATTTTTAATTCTAAACTATAGGAAAATGAGATGATGAGATTATTGGTGCAAGCAACCTCATTTTATCCAATTAGAAATCCTAATTTATTGTTGTATCAACTAGCTTTTATTTTACTTGCTCTCACTTTAACTGGATGTGTTTCTAAAGAACCAATGGTGATATCTGTTATTGAACCAGTACCAGTACCAACAGAACAATATGAAGATTTGAAAAATGAAATTACACGTTTGGAGAAATTAGTTGCTGAAAAGGATGCATTGAT
>JAMXAE010000146.1 GCA_024281695.1 Nitrosomonas sp.
AGAAGAGCAACGTGCTGAATTATGTCGGCAATTTGTAAACAAACTGGCATGGGAAGGCAAATACTTTATGATTTCTGCGCTCACTGGAGCAGGTTGTAAGCACCTAACCTACGAGATTATGGATTACCTGGAAAAAAATCTACCGCTGCAACCTGATGATTTGTTAGATTCCGATCAACCATCGATTAATTCATGTTAAAGCAAGCACAACGCGTTGTCATCAAAGTGGGCAGCAGCTTGGTAACTAACCAAGGCAAAGGACTGGACCGTGCAGCATTGGCCTGTTGGGCAGCACAAATCTCAAGTCTCAAGCAAATGGGTAAGGAGATCATCTTGGTTTCTTCGGGTGCCATTGCCGAAGGCATGCAACGTTTAAACTGGGAAAGCCGGCCTACCGCATTGTATGAGTTGCAAGCCGCAGCCGCAGTGGGGCAAATGGGATTGGCTCAGGCCTATGCTTCCAGTTTCTCTCAGCATGGTTTGCAAACAGCTCAAGTGCTGCTGACCCATGAAGATTTGTCCAATCGCAAACGCTATCTCAATGCGCGTTCAACACTAACGACCTTATTGAGACTTAATGTCATTCCAATCATTAACGAGAATGATACTGTTGCAACTGATGAGATTCGTTTTGGCGATAATGATACCTTAGCAGCGTTGGTCACCAATCTGGTCGAGGCCGATGCACTGGTGATTCTGACCGATCAGGACGGATTATTTACCAGCGACCCGCGTAAGAACCGGGATGCAAAATTATTGAGTGAAGTGAACGCAGGGGATCCCACGCTGGAAAAGATGGCTGGCGGCGTGGGTAGTGGCATCAGTCGCGGTGGCATGCAAACCAAAGTGATTGCGGCAAAGCGTGCAGCACGTAGTGGTGCAAACACAATTGTCGCCTCCGGTCATGAAGAGAATGTGTTAGTTCGTCTTAGCCAGGGTGAAGCCATCGGTACACGTTTTTTGGCCAAGCTACCGGTTCTGGCGGCACGCAAGCAATGGCTTGCAGATTATTTGCAAGTGCGCGGTTATGTTACGCTGGATCAAGGTGCCGTGAAGGCATTGTTGGCAGATGGAAAAAGCTTGCTGCCTATTGGTGTTATCAGCGTCTATGGGGAATTTGAGCGTGGTGAAACTGTGTCGTGTCTGGATGAAGAGGGTAGGGAGATTGCTCGCGGTTTGATTAACTATAGCGCGATTGAAACACAAAAAATTCTGAAGCAGGCCAGCAGCGAAATAGAAACGATACTGGGTTATGTGGATGAATCAGAATTGATTCATCGAAACAATCTGGTGTTACTCTAGCGGTAGTTGAGTGTTATTCCGAAGTGCCCGTGACTATTCAGTTCGACAAAAACACACAACGAATTGCCGCGATTGATTGGTTGCGTGGACTCGTCATGATTCTGATGGTGCTTGATCATACTTCCTGGTTTTTCAACGAACAACGCATTTTTGCCGATTCTATTTTATTCTACGAGTCTGGAGTTCAGTTCGCGACCGATCAATTTCTCACTCGTTGGATTACGCATATTTGCGCGCCTACTTTTGTTTTCCTGGCTGGTACATCAATTGCCATCAGCAATTTCCAGCGGCAGCAACAAGGCATTAGTGATTCGTTTACTGATCGCGAATTACTTCTCCGCGGTGCTTTTATTGCCTTGCTTGATCTTTGTGTATTTTCACTAGCTTCCGGGAAACCGATATTGCAAGTGTTGTATGCCATAGGTATCAGTATGATACTGATGGTTCATTTACAACGCCTCGGTACTCGTATCGTTTTTTTGCTGGCGCTGACGATTATTGCGGGTGGCGAATTATTGCTCATGATGTTGTGGCAGCCGGGTGGCGAGGTTCCCTTCTGGCTGGCAATTACGTTTGCACCGGTATTCGGTGAAAATTATTCGGTGTTATATCCCGCATTACCGTGGCTTGGCATCATGATGCTGGGCTGGGTATTCGGCGAACAAGTCATCAGTAAGCGATCAGACTCATGGAAGCCGGATCGCTTACTGATGACCTGTGGTTGGTTTGCGCTGACTTTGTTTGTCGTCATTCGCGGCCTGAATGGCTATGGTAATATGTTCATGTACCTGGAAGGCAACGCCTTGGTGCATTGGTTACATGTCAGCAAATATCCACCCAGTCTTGATTACATTCTGCTGGAACTGGGTTTAATGGCAATTATCTTGGCGCTGCTGATACGGTTGGAATCGTTTAAGAAAACCATCCACCCTAATGGCCCCATATTGGTCTTCGGGCAAACCGCGTTATTCTTCTACCTCGCTCACTTTTGTGTTTTGGTGGGATTGAAATCTCTCTTTGAACACGGTAATTTGGAACAGACTTATTGGATTACGCTGCTGGTATTGGTGATCCTGTATCCGATTTGTCGTATTTATCGTTCATTGAAATGGCGACATCCCCAGAGTTTATTACGTTTTTTGTAAGGTAAATAACGTAAGTATCTTGTAAGCACTTGTCCCTCTTGACTTGTTATTGATCCCGCCGTCATTTTTTTCAATTCTGTTCGCTAAATGGATTTTGATCTTTCCAGAAATTCTAGAGCTATGTTCTTCTTCAGGAATCAACATATCTTAGTGGGTGTATTTGTTGTTACAGCGACTGAGCAGTTGCTTTGCGACATCCTGGACGATATAAATAGAGATAATATAAAATAATATAATCTATTGATGTAGATCAAATTGTTAAATGCGGATGGTAGCAGAATAAAAGCACCTGTTTCGTTGTAACAGGATTTGTAAAATTCACAGGAGATAATTATGTTTACAAGAAAGCTATATTCTAGATTCATTAAGATAGGATTTGCTTTATGTGTGGTGATATTTTATTCCTCACTATCCTTTGCAAAAGATACAAATTGGAACAATTCGTCGGATCCTAATGGTCTTTATGGTTTATGTATGCCAGGAGGCGGCATGGGATCAAAAGTGATTATCTATGAGGCAGGTGAAACACTGACCAATGTACTTGCCATCACGGTGTTAGATTGCCGTCCTTTCGATGGAGGGGGAGGGACACAGAAAGTGGCATGTCCAGCTAATAGCCCTTATGCTTATTGTATCAACAATGATAACGATGGTGCGGGTAATCACATAACGCTAGGTGTTTTGAAACTTGATGCCAACACTACTCCCAATGGTCTTTATACGGGTTGTCCTGGCGGTGCACAATTGAAATCAAAATTAACGCTAATAAAGAAAGTGCGTGATCCACGTTTGATCAAAGGTGCAGTAACCCTAAGCTGCGATTCCGCAACGGAAGCGAATTTAACCAAACCAGCGATTGTGGATTGTCCAGCAGGACCAGATCCTTATAACTATTGCCTCAGCACCCCAAATGATGGCTTTGGTAATGCCGTTACGATAGGTGTTGTGGCAGCAAAGGATGCAGGGGATCCATATGGGATGTATGGAGAATGCAATACTGGGCATGGCGTAGAAAAAGGTTTTAAATCTAAAGCTACGCTGGTTACGAGTGTCGGCCTTTCCATGGATACCGTAAGATCTATCGATCTCGTAGGTTGCAATGCTCCTGTAGGGTATGGCAGTTGGTTTCCTAAAAATCTAGTCACTGGTTCATGCTCTGATATGTTTCCTAACGTGCCTTCATGGGCGAATCGTTATAATTATTGCATTTGGGGGACCGACGACAAAGGCAATGGTGTAATAGCGGGTGTCAATCAGTAGCCGACCTTGAAATACAATTATCGACAGTTTAGAAGAGTAGTTCTAATAACTCATTGAGGTAAGCCCCCGGCTTTGCCGGGGGATTCACAGTGGTTTGACCTATACGAAGGTCATTGAGAATCTTCTATCTCGACTAAGAGAAGGAGATTCAAGATGAAAGAGTATCAGAGTTTGACGCATACAAGATGGGATTGTAAGTATCATGTAGTATTCATTCCAAAGAAGCGCAGATTGTAGAAGGGCACATCATGCCGGATCACGTGCACATGTGCATCAGCATTCCACCGAAATTGCGGTGTCAAACGTTATGGGATACGTCAAGGGGAAGAGCGCAATTGCGATAGCGAGGCGCTCTTCGGGGGGGGGGGGCGAGTAAAGAATTTCACTGGCGAGGTGTTTTGGGCTCGAGGGTATTTTGTTTCGGCGGTCGGGCTTAATGAAGGGATAGTCGGGGCGTATATCCGCAACCAGGAGCATGGGGATGAACGCTACGACCAAATGAAATTGGACGTTTAGCCGCCTTGGGCGGCTCATGGTTTAGGGCGCCTTTGAGGCGCTCACCCAATAAGCCTCTGGCTTTGATTTAACTATATGAATTCTTTTTTGTAAATTGCTTGGCAATGTTTTATGCAGATTGGTTGACAGTATTGCTGATTCGGTTGGCCCAGGCTGAAGCTTCCAGTTCCATTGTGCTGAATTCTCTCATGCTCAGAAAACCCAGTTCTGTCAGTATGGACAAGACTTTTTCAAATTCACCTTTTTCATGAGCTTCAATCAATTCTAATTGACGGCCCAGATATCCACGTCGAGTGAGCAGAGCTTCGCTCATGTCTTTCTGGATGCTAAGCGTTTCAACCAGTTCGGACATTTCTACTCCGAGTAAGGTATCCAATAAGGATAGAACACCAACCATAAACGCGCGATCTTGGTGATTCTTGTCATGGGGACGATCTACTGTGGCAATAAATTCTAGTAGCTTGCCGCGTACAGCCGCTGTTTGCATTAATGCATCTGATGCACCAGCATCTTTTTGCTTGGCTGCATACAATAATATCTGTACCCATCGTTGAAGTTGTTTCCGACCGAGTACCATGATGGCACGCTTTATCGAGTTAATTGTTTTTGGCACGCCACTTGCGGCTGAATTTACCATACGTAGCAGGTTATAACTTAAGCCGGGCTGATACTTGAGTTCGTTTTCAATTTCAGTCACTTCACTGTCTTTAACAACCAGTAATAAGAGTTTCAACAGGGACAGCTTGGATGGATCGATGCGTTTGCCTGAAATGATTTCTGGTTTTGCAAAATAAAAACCTTGCAGCATTTGAAAGTTTAAAGTAATGCAATATCTGGCGATTTCCTGACTCTCGACTTTCTCAGCTAATAATAGAACTGGCCAACGTCTCAGTTTTCTTACCAGATGGATTAATTCATTTTTTTCCAATGCATTTACATTGACTTTAACGACATTGATCAAAGGCAAGAGGCGATCAAATTGCTCGCCGAGTTGGACGACATTGGAAAGTGCTAGTTGATAGCCTTTTTGTTTCAAAAATGCACAGCGATGGATAATTTCGTCAGTAATTCTTACGTTTCTTAAGATTTCAAGCACCACATGCTTTTTGGGAAGCATGAAAACCGCATCGTGCATTAATAACTCAGTATCAACTTTAATAAAACCGCGTCGATTTCCTATTACATTTTCTATGCCAATTTGTCCATATGTGTCGATGATGACATTCGCGGAAGCTGCGGAATTATTTGTAACAATAACTTTATTATGCTGATCAGAACGAAATAAAAGCTCATACGCGACCAAATTCTGTTTGCTATCAAGAATCGGTAATCTACCAAGATAAACTTCATTCATATTTTCTCTGTACCTTCTATTTCTTCATACGCTTTTGTTTATCGTCCCGAATTAAATTAACTTGAATTTTAATGGTTAGATCATAGGATATAGAGTCCGAGGTAAATTATGGTGCTAGATTTGATGCTCAATCAGAGTGAGTTAAATGCTTGAAAGGTTTATTATACGAAATCCCATGTCTGTTTCGATATCTGCGAAATATTAGTCGGATGGATTCAAGGGATGTAGCTACTGCCTATTTTGCTTCTGGAGTCGCTATCGATTGTACTGTTGTTACGTCTGTCGGCTGCCATATGTGCTCTTTCAAGAGGGAGTGTTTCGCCCCGAAAGAATCTAGGTTCACGCATGTTCCACATTACCATGAGCGGAACACCTGAAAATAGTGTCACAACTCCAATTAAGAACACAGCGCCGATGCCGACAACTGATCCGCCTGATCCATAATTCGGATCCATCATGTTCCACGCTTGCAGGATGCCTACAGCAATCAGAATGACAGCAGCGATCATAGGCAGGATCAGCTGGGATAGCGCGGTGTGCCAGTGGTTAAATGCGGTGCGATGAAAATAGAGTACACAGGAGAGAGCTGCGATAGTGTAATAGGTGCAGATTGCGATGCTAACGCTATGGATGGAATCTTTGATGATTGATTCACTGATCAGATTCAGGGTGATGTAGATAACCAGCGTCATTAATCCGATTGTCCAAGTTGCAAATTTTGGAGTTTGCGTTGCTTCATTGACAGAAGAAAATCTGCGCGGGATAGCGCGATAGGTTGCCATTGCGAGCGCAGCGCGTGCTGCAGGCATGATTGTAGACATAGTAGCTGAGAAAGCTGAGATTGATATGATCACTGCAGCAACAAGGGTTCCATTGGTTCCGATCATGTCTGTTGCTAGCCCTGTGATGATGGAATCAATATTATCTTTGAATGTCAGACTCGACTGATCTTGCGCATCAATGCCGGCGTATGCTAGTGCTGTGATAGAGAAAACCACATAGGTTATGACAGTAATGATCATTGCAATAATACCGCTTCGACCAGCCTGTTCTGCGCTGCCATCTGTTTCTTCGGACATTGCCAAAGACGCATCAAATCCCCAGAATATGAATAATGCTACAAGAAATCCGTTTAGAAAAGCGCTGAAGGAGGTAATTGCAAATGGGTTGAACCACTCCAATGAAAATGGCTCGGCAGAACTCACAGCATCTCCCTGAATGACTCGCATGAATAGCATTGTTGCCAGAGCGATGAGTCCACCGTATTGAATGATCGTGAGAATCATCGTAGTGCGAGAAGATTCTTTCGCTCCCAGTGCTGTTAAATATGTCGTGCTCAGGATGAACAGAACAGCTACTCCGAAATGGACCCACACAGGAGTTTCTGCCAGATTAAAGGCAATGGCTGTTGCGTTAACCATAATCTCGGTTGCAGTCACTCCCGCCAGCATACTTGCTAATAGGAGTGCCCATCCACCGAGCCAACCGAAGCGAGGCCCAATGGCCTTAGTACCCCATGTGAAAACCGTACCCGAATCTGGAGCAGAGGTCGTTAAGTGCTTATAGGACAGCGCTACAAAGAACATGGGAATCACGGATAAGATGAATACGATAGGCAACTGATAGCCGCTTGCAGAAGCACCATGACCCAATGCCCCGGTGAGTGAGTATGCCGGAGCAGTAGCTGCCAGACCAATCGTGACGATAGCCCCCTTAGATACTGATCCTTTTCTTAATCCTTTGGCCTTCAGGCCATGCATTGCAGTTTCTTCGTGCATCTGATCTCTCTTGTTCTTATGGGGTATAGGAAAAAGAATCTCTTTTCTGATTGGAAAGTAACAAAGATTTTAGACGAAGTCAAAAACGATAAGGTGTGACCAAGATGCATAGCTATACTCAGGTAATTTCATTAATATGTATTGAGTTAATAGAGAAGATCTGGAATCATTCCCGGTATAACGCACATACTAAATAAAAGGATTCGATTAAGGAGAGGAGTAATGCAACATAATCCAGGATTTTTACGATTAGTAGAACAAGCAAAGC
>JAMXAE010000147.1 GCA_024281695.1 Nitrosomonas sp.
GCACTAATCATGTCGAGAAATTAAAGCGATGCCAGGTAATCTTCTTTTCTAAGCCTGTAAGCAGTAATCTGTCGAGTGTTTTAAGCGAGTTACAGAACCAGCCTATTCTCACCTTGGCCGATAGCCCCGATGCAATTTCTCAAGGTGTGATCATTAATATGAATTTGATCAATGAGAAAATTGTTTTTGAAATTAATTTAGGGTTTGCGCGCAAATCGGGGCTGGATATCAGCTCAAAATTACTGCAATTGGCCGTCAAAGTGCATCAATAGTAGTTTTCTCAGAGAACACACGAGTAAACTAATTATTCATCGCTACCTTTTTCAAGTATTGGCCACAATACGCACTAAAAAATGCCTAAAACAGCTGATTTATCCTGCGGGTGAATTGCTTTGCATGGAATATTTGCCTGCAATCCATCCTCAAGATTAATCATTTATTACGCTTAACAACTGATTTGATTTTTCGTAAGAATATTGGTGATTCGTGAGAAATACACACCTTTTACCGATTAGATCTGGATCTGGGTTCAACTCATTAAATGTGAAAATATCCCTATCATTTATGGATGTAGATCCGTTAATTCATTTATTCGAACAAGCCCCCATTTTATTAAATCAATTGGAGATTTTAATATGAAGCATTGCATGAAACAGTTTATCTTATCTGCTTGCACAGCTATTTTGCTCGGTAATAGTCATTTCGCTGCTGCGGATACCATAGGGGATACGAATATATTACTCAATTGGGCTGAAAATACTTTTTCACAGCTTTTTCCAAGCCATCAAGCGACACATAACATTGAACCTTGGTTATATCGGTATTATCCAGAATCTGGTACTTATGCGGGAGTAAACAAGGAGAATAATGGCGTGTATGTGCTTGGAGGGTCTTTTGGGAATGAACCGAAATTTATCGATACCCTTCCAAATCTGATTAACCAGATCGAGAATTCAGGTGGTAATGGCAATATCGCTGCTTGCGATACCTCAAAAATACCCGCTGGAATTGCTTATACCCAAAGTGGCACCGTTGTGACGGTTACTACAAAGGGTCAATGTGTTCCCGCGCCTGATATTTCTAACACCAATATCTGCCAAGCGCCAAAACAAACAACTGCTAGCGGTATTTCCTTGCTCGGCAGCAATACGGTTACTTCATCCAAAATTGAAGGTTTGAAAATCAACATTCCTGGATTACCTGACCCGATTAAAGGGATTGTCGACGCATCGGCTAATGTTAAGCACTGTACAATCAATGCACCGGCTGAGACAGCTAGCTTGGTTGTCAATTCTGATCTTTGCTTCGATATTACATCAGCCATTACTGAGCTATTAGCGGGTTTCCCTGTTGATGGCATCGCAATGACGCCTCCCGTTAAATATTTTACGGCAGGAACTTATACGAGTCAGATAGTAGCCGATTGCTTTGCGACCGATGCGACCACCATTAGCGATGCGTTTAGTGGAGATGTTTGGATAAGACAAGATGGCAGCTTTGTTAAGGTTAACAACTAGCGATCGAGTTGCGCGAAAAATTCTTCCCAGGGGATGAAGTATCAGTGTTCGTTGTTAGTATTAAGATTTATCGTACCCTCTCAAATCTGATCGAATAGTAATCAAACCGATGAGTCGGTCAGATTAGATTGGGCGCAAATTTTGCTGCTAAATCTCGAGTATGTTGAAGATAATTTAATTCTGCTCTCTGGTATTATCGAACTATTTAAAGTACTTTCTTTTTTTCTAAAAATCGGTTGTTTCTGTACGCTGAAAGAAATTATTACAGCAATCATTGCACCAGTTAGAAGCTCTAGCTTCTCTTCTTAATTGAAGATAGATCTTAACTAATTGAATTAATACTAAATATAATTCATAAAGCGATCTCTTAAGATTCGACTTCTATTTTGTAGGTAATATTCCTACATTGTGATAAGAATATTACCTAACTTCGTTTAGGTTTTACTTCCATTTACTTCCACTTCGCCATGATTGAAAATCTACACATACGTTTTTCGTATTTTTGATTTAAACATTTTCAATCTAAAGGAGCATTAAAATGGAACCAAATCAAATTCTGGATGAAATAAGAGATATCAATTTAAGTTATTTGTTGCTTGCCAAACAGATGTTACGGGAAGATAAAGTTTCGGCAATGTATCGATTAGGAATTAATCAAGATCTCGCCGAGATCCTGGATAAATTAACTTCTGCTCAATTGATCAAAATGGCTGCCTCAAATATGTTACTTTGTCGTTTCCGGTTTGATGATCGTTTAATTGCAGAAATGTTATCCAATGATAATCGGGATCAGGCGGTAACAAAATCCCATGCAGCCATTTTAATAGCAGGAAAACCAGCAGAAGCTATAGCATGAGATTTTATCAACAGATAAAGGGAGTATTATACTATGCGTAATCGCAGCATTTTGACTGAGGCCAAGCAAATTCACCTCGCCACCGAATTAATTACATTAGGTGCGCGATTACAAGTTCTGGAAATGAACACTGATCTAAGTCGTGAAAGATTGGTTAAGCTGTATAAGGAAATCCGAGGAGTGTCTCCTCCTAAGGGAATGCTGCCTTACTCAGAAGATTGGTTTATGAGTTGGCAACCTAATATGCATTCTTCGCTTTTTATTAATATCTATTATTATATTACTGCGAACACCGGTATTGGTGGCATAGATGCACTCATTAAGAGCTATAAGCTGTATATCGAGCATATTCAGGTTAACCAACTCGAGAAAGTACTCAGTTTAACTCGTGCATGGACCTTAATTCGTTTTGTTGAAAGTGGTGTATTGTGTATAGCACCTTGCGTTAGTTGCCATGGCAAGTTTGTAGTGCATTCGCTAGAGATACATTCCAATCATGTGTGCGGTCTATGCAATATACCTTCACGAGCTGGAAAAACCAAAAAAGCAGCTATCGCGGGGTTTCACTAAACAAATGAAAAATACTTAAAAATGAACAGATTATTTAAGTAGATTCTTAATACGACTTAATGCCTGTTTTAGATTCTCCAGTGAAGTCGCAAAAGATAAACGCATATACCCTTCGCACCCAAATGCGGAGCCAGGAACGACCGCTACACCGGCATTTTCCAAAAGATATTCGCTAAATGCGATATCGTTTTGCGCGTTGATTAATTTTGTTTTATACAAATCATCCATTGATTGGCGGATATCAGCGAATGCATAAAATGCACCCTCCGAGGATAAGCAATGAACACCGTTCATTTGATTCAATTGCTCAGTAACATAAATATTTCGTTCTTTGAAAGCTAATATCATCGGATCCATACACGATTGATCTCCGTTTAAAGCAGCCTCAGCAGCGGCTTGTGAGATGGAACTGGGGTTTGATGTGCTCTGAGATTGGATATTCTCCATTGCGGTGATGACATGTGCAGGCCCTCCACAATAACCGATTCGCCATCCCGTCATTGAATAAGCCTTAGATACGCCATTTAGTACATCCGTTTGCGTGAATAAATCCGAGCATGCTTTAGAAATATTGATGAATTTTTGATTTGATAACAGAATATGTTCATACATGTCGTCTGTTGCAATCAGAATTTTGGGGTGTTTACGTAAAACCTCGCCCAATGCTTTGAGTTCATCGAGTGTATAAACGGCCCCTGACGGATTGCTGGGACTGTTAATAACAAACATCTTAGTCTTGGGAGTGATCGCTGCTTCGAGTTGTTTTGCAGATATTTTAAAATTCTGTTCGATACCGGTATTAATAAAAACAGGTTTACCTTCAGCGATTAATACAATATCAGGATAGGAAACCCAGTAAGGAGCAGGAATAATGACTTCATCTCCAGCGTTAATTACTGACAGTACCAAATTAAAGAAACTTTGTTTACCACCACAAGAAACTAAAATTTGTTTAGCTTCAAAATCAAAATTATTTTCCCGTTTAAATTTTGCCACAATGGCATTTTTTAAGCCGGGTGTACCACCCACTGCAGTGTACTTGGTTTGACCTTTATTAATAGCCGCGATAGCAGCGTCCTTAATATGCTGCGGTGTATCAAAATCAGGTTCACCGGCACCTAATCCAATAATGTCTTTGCCTTCGGCTTTGAGCTTGGCAGCTCGAGCGGTAACAGCAAGGGTAGGAGATGGTTTAATAGTTTGAACGCGGTTAGAAAGTTCCACAAAAAATCCTCGCACTAAAATAGATAGTTCGGCATGTTAAAATGACGTGAAGAAACAACTCAATGATGGAATTATACCTGTGATCGCAACCTTCCCCAATAGCCCTTTTAAATTACATCAATCATTTGAACCCGCGGGTGATCAGCCTGTGGCTATTAAACAATTAGTCGAGGGTATTAATGATGGCCTGGCATTTCAAACTTTGCTAGGAGTTACCGGTTCCGGAAAAACTTATACGATTGCCAATATGATCGCTCGCTTGGGGCGTCCGGCCATTTTAATGGCACCGAATAAAACCCTGGCTGCTCAGCTATATGCTGAAATGCGCGAGTTTTTTCCTGAAAATGCAATCGAATACTTTGTTTCTTATTATGATTATTATCAGCCAGAAGCGTATGTGCCATCGCGCGATTTGTTTATAGAAAAAGATTCCAGCATTAATGAGCATATTGAGCAAATGCGCTTATCAGCGACTAAATCACTGCTCGAGCGGGATGATGCCATCATCGTAGCTTCTGTTTCGTGTATTTACGGTATTGGAGATCCTGTTGATTATCATGGCATGATTCTTCATTTGCGCAGTGGCGAAAAAGTAACTCAACGTGACATCATCAAACGTCTGACTGAAATGCAATATGATCGTAATGAATTGGAATTCAAACGGGGTGTATTTCGAGTAAGGGGAGATGTCGTTGATGTTTTTCCGGCTGAGAGTGCTGAAGCCGCGGTTCGAATTTCATTATTTGATGATGAAGTCGATAATCTGTCGTTATTTGATCCCTTGACGGGGCGGTTATTACAAAAACTCTCGCGCTACACGATTTACCCTTCCAGTCATTACGTTACGCCCAGAAGTACCACGTTGCGAGCCATTGAAACCATTAAAGCTGAATTGCGCGAGCGTCTGGAGTATTTCTATCAGGAACAGCGGTTGGTGGAAGCCCAACGCATAGAGCAACGCACACGCTTTGATCTGGAAATGTTGAATGAATTGGGGTTCTGTAAAGGCATCGAAAATTATTCACGTCATTTGTCTGGCAAGAAACCGGGGGAACCACCACCAACTCTATTAGATTATTTGCCTCGTAACGCATTGATGATCATTGATGAGAGTCATGTCACCGTACCTCAGATCGGCGGTATGTATAAAGGTGATCGCGCGCGTAAAGAAAATCTGGTGAACTATGGATTCCGCCTGCCATCAGCGTTAGACAATCGTCCTCTGCGATTTGAAGAGTTTGAGAAAAGGATGCCGCAGACTGTGTTTGTATCGGCAACGCCGGCTGATTATGAAAAGCAAAATAGCGGGCAGGTGGTGGAGCAAGTGGTTCGCCCTACCGGATTGATTGATCCCGCCATCGAAGTGCGGCCGGTGATTACGCAAGTTGATGATTTAATGTATGAGGTTAGATTGCGAACGGCTAAGAATGAACGAGTATTAGTTACCACACTGACAAAACGCATGGCGGAAGATCTCACTGATTATTTTTCCGAGCATCAAATCAAAGTTCGTTACTTGCATTCCGATATTGATACGGTTGAGCGCGTTGAAATTATCCGTGATCTGCGCCTGGGGCAATTCGATGTTTTGGTGGGAATTAACTTATTACGCGAGGGATTGGATATTCCGGAAGTTTCGCTGGTGGCCATACTGGATGCCGATAAAGAAGGTTTCTTGCGTTCTGAGAGATCGTTGATTCAAACCATTGGTCGTGCTGCACGCCACATTAATGGCACTGCCATTCTGTATGCAGACAGAATCACTAAATCAATGCGTTTTGCGATCGACGAAACTAAACGCCGGCGCGATAAGCAGACACAACACAATTTGGAGCATCAGATTACGCCGCGGTCTGTGCACAAGCGGATCAAAGACTTGATCGATGGTGTTTATAATCACGAATCCGCCCAGCAGAACCTCAAAGCCGCGCAAACACAAGTGCGTTATGATGCTATGAGCGAATCTCAATTAACCAAGGAAATTCAGCGTGTTGAGAAGAGAATGTTGAGTGCTGCCAAGAATCTGGAATTTGAACAAGCAGCACTATTTCGTGATGAATTGAAAAGCTTGAAGAACAAATTGCTCATCGGCTTTACCGATATTGCATAATATTATTTCTTGATTTCCGTAGAAGTAACAAAAATGAGTGTGCCGAAGGTGCGATTCAGCGTCTTACTGGTAAAGTTCGTCATGGTCATATTTTCAACGAAACGGATATGGTCGCCTTTGTTTACTTTAGTCGTCGGTGCCGCAATCCAGAAAGTATTACCGCCATTCTCGAGCTCCATATAAGTATAGCCGGTGGTGTCGATGACCGAAACAACCTTGCCTTCATTATTGGATAATTGATCATTGGGTGCTGCCGCTTGTGCTTTTTGTTCTTCATGATGCAATGCCATGACATTAGCAGAATTGAATAACAAACATCCAACTAAAGCTATGAGAGATACAAGTGAGATTTTCATTAATGCTCCAAAGTTACGGTTTTATAAGTGCCGATATGATACACCGCTGCATTATTTAGTTCCAATATTGGAAAGCCCTTTTAATTCTCTATCCTGGCGTACTTTCTCAAAAAAACAGATTGCTGCCGCTGCTGCCGCATTTAATGATTCGGTTTTGCCAGGCATGGGAATAGAAATGTTCTCATCAGCCGCTTGTATGATTTCCTGCGATAAACCAATGCCTTCATTTCCAAACATAAATGCGATGGGCCCTGTTAAAGGAATTTCAAACAGATTCTTTTTGGCTAATATAGAGGTGGCGATTACGGTTCCACAAAATTTCTGTGCAATCTCCAACAAATTAGAATTCTCATGAATATGCAAAAAGAAATGTGCTCCCATGGCAGCGCGCAACGTTTTAGGCGACCAAGCATCCGCGCATTTACTGGATAGATAAACATCTCTGGCATTAGCAGCGACAGCCGAGCGTAAGATAGAACCAAGATTTCCAGGATCTTGGATTGTTTCAAGCAAAACACTGAAAGTCTCTTTTGGACCATCAATGGCTTTATTCAATTGGGGAATTGAAATGAGAGCAAGAATTCCTGTTGGTGTTCTTACAGGCGATGCTTCACGAAATAGTGCGTCACTGATGATCGTCATTTTAGGACTTACATTTCTAAATAAAGTCCTGAGAAAATGCTTATTCTCGGGGCTCTCGAAATAAGACTGACTGATAATCAAATTTTCTGGCGGACCTAAAACTGTATGATGGATTTGAACAAGATGCACTCCATCGAGCAGCGTTAACCCGGTTTTTTTACGATATTGTGAGGATCCTTCTAGCCTAATTATTTGCTTGATAAGTGGATGATCGCGTGAAGTAATAACTGGCATGATTAGATCCGGCAGTTATCGATAAGGTATCGTAGTAATGATAATTTCGAGTTTATCTATTTTTATAGCGATAT
>JAMXAE010000148.1 GCA_024281695.1 Nitrosomonas sp.
CCAATTAAATACTTTGACACCGGTTGGAACAGCAATCAACATCGTTGCGTACATAAAGAATAGCTGCCCAACGGTCGGCATGCCAGCGGTAAACATATGATGCGCCCAAACTACGCACGATAAAATTGCGATAGAAGCAGTTGCATAAACCATAGATGAATAACCAAACAGTGGTTTACGCGAAAAAGTCGGAATAACTTCAGATACGATACCGAATGAAGGCAAAATCATGATATACACTTCAGGATGACCAAAGAACCAGAAAATATGCTGGAACATTACCGGATCACCGCCACCTGCTGCATTGAAGAAACTGGTACCGAAATGACGGTCTGTCAGCAGCATGGTAACTACGCCTGCCAGAACAGGCATCACCAACACCAACAAGTAAGCTGTAATCAACCATGTCCAAACAAACATCGGCATCTTCATCAATGTCATGCCAGGAGCACGCATATTCAAAATAGTCGTGATGATGTTAATTGATCCCATAATTGAAGATGCGCCCAGAATATGAACTGAGAAAATCATCAGATCCACACCCAAACCGCCTTGTGTCGAAAGTGGGGGATAAAATGTCCAACCACCAGCGGCTGCACCGCCAGGCACAAAAAACGAACTCACCAAAAGTGTTGCCGCAACCGGCAACAACCAGAAACTCCAGTTATTCATGCGCGCAAAAGCCATATCCGGCGCACCGATCATCATTGGCACTTGCCAATTAGCAAATCCCACGAAGGCCGGCATAATTGCGCCGAAAACCATAATCAATCCATGCAACGTTGTAAATTGATTGAATAACTCAGGCTCTAGAATCTGAATTCCTGGTTGATACAATTCAGCGCGGATCCCCATTGCTAATGTTCCACCCACCAAGAACATTGCAAAACTGAACCACAAATACATCGTCCCGATATCTTTGTGATTGGTTGTAGTAACCCAGCGCATTATTCCACTAGGATGATGGTCATCATGTTCGTGACCGTCGTGTGTATCACCATGTACTGCTGCCATAGTCTATCTCCTTTTACTTATTTTCTACATGCATTGATGTTTTAACTGCAGATGCTTTCTGAGCCGCAACCCATTTACTATATTCATCCGCTTCCATCACTTCCACCACAATCGGCATATATCCGTGATCCTTGCCACACAACTCAGCGCATTGACCACGATATATTCCTGGCTTATCTGCCGTAAACCATGTGTCACGAATGAAACCAGGAATTGCATCTTGTTTAATTCCCAATGCCGGCACCCACCAAGCATGGAGTACATCGTTCGCCGTCAAAATAACACGCACTTTTTTGCCAACCGGTACAACCACATGATTATCAACCTCAAGCAGATAATTCTCGCCTTTTGGTGCTTTGTTTTCTATTTGAGCGCGCGGTGTAGATAATTTACTGAAAAAGCTAATTCCTTCACCTTCCCCCTGCAGATAATCATAACCCCACATCCATTGATATCCCGTCGCTTTGATAGTCATATCAGGACTTGAGGTATCTTTCATAGCAATGACTGTTTTAGTTGCCGGCCATGCCATCACCACAAGAATAAGACAGGGAATCACTGTCCAGATAATCTCAACCGTAGTACTGTGATGAAAATTTGCTGCTTTATAACCAAGTGACTTACGATGTTTCAGTAATGAATAAAACATGACACCAAACACACCAATAAAAATCACAAGACATATCCACAAAAGCATAATGTGCTGATCGTAGATATCTTTCGCAATGACACTCTGCGGTTCAGGCAAATTGTATTTAGATCCCACCGCCATGCTTGAATACAAAGCGAGAGCGGATACCCCCGCCAGGGTTACTACTGATTTACTTCTCATATTTCCCCCCACATGATTACTAAATTTACAGATTTAGACGCGACTTAAACGTTACAAGTCCAAACTTTTTTGCTCAGCCAGCTTACGGTAGTCTTACGCCAGAACCCTGTTTTGTTAAAACTACACCATGATTGGCGCTAATCGCTATCCCCTGGTCGAATTACCTTCTTATCCGTAACTTAGATTTACTTAGTTATAGATGACTTCTACATGCTAATTAATCGAATGGAAATTCTAGCATGTCACTGCTGCCCAAACAAGGAAAAATCATGATTTTTATAGAAATATTCCCCTATTTATAATATTGGTATTGAAGAAAGAGGGTACAAATTGGTGGCAAGTATCATAGAAAAAAACCAACACGCCATTTATACAAAATGATTATTTGCATCAAGCTGTAGTTGCACCTCTTTTATTAAACATACGAACGCATCAAACCAATTGTATAAGTAGCGCTATAAATAATGCAATGACAACAATCGGCATAACAAAGCTCATCCAATCTGATGATGAGCCCTTAGGGCTATTGTGAATCATATTTCTCGCCGCTGGAAACATAACTACAATAAACAAAATCAACGCAATAGCCGAAATTATTTCCATCCACTCCATTATCATATTCCTAGGATTTGTTGATGCCTTTAGCTAAGCATCTCATAAATAGAAAGAAACTCGCAATATTGAGACTCCTATACCACCAATAAAACTAACGAGTTTGCGATGCCCCGATTGATGCTCAATGATGAGCTCTGGCAAAGCTGGAGAAGATTCTGCTTCAAGAAGCGATTTATAACAAGTGCAATCTACGCATGACAGCAGAAGGCATGCTGTATCAATTCGGATTGACTGTCCATGACCAGACTTACCCGAGGCATTCGAATGCTAGAATTCTAGCTACAATAATTAGTCGATCCTGAAAAAAACCTACCGGCAATAGCCATTTTTGGAAGCTAATCCAAATTAGCAGCTGCTGATGAGAGATGACTTCTATGACTTGAAGTTTTTATCATCAAATTGGAGCAGTCTGCATATTTTTTGCACGGAAAAACAGCAAAAAAAATGGCCAGCAGCCATTGTTTCAGATTCCAAGCGCAAGCAGCCATCAATAGGTTGATACGATCACCGATTGCACCCTTCAGGTAATTTCTCGCCATTCGATAATCCGATTTCAAGTGACCGATGATGGGTTCGATCGCTGCTCGTTTTTTGCACTGTTTTCGTTTTTTGTCTCTTTGATAACGGGTATCTTGTTTAAGTGCCTTCCCGGGTAAAACGATATTCGTACCATTGACTTCCCGTTTGCCACGATAACCACGATCACATACTGCTTGCTTGACGGCTTTGCCACGCGATGCTTCAACGTGACGTAGTATTTCCGGTAGTGTATGGCTGTCATGCATGTTTTGATCATGGCTGATCACGCCGACAATTAAATTGCTTTTCGCGGTACTGGCGATCGATGCTTTGCTGCCGTATTCGTACTGTTTGTGATCTTTCCCTTTGGCTACACAGTACACTTGCGGTTCGTGCAATGAATAGATCTTGGCGGTATCTTTGGGTTGTTGCTTCAACACGCGTTCATACAGCAAAAAATCCTGTTGGTAACGTTCGAATAAGCAGTGTTGCGGCAATTGTCGGCGTAATTCCCGGATCAAAATACCCGCAATGGTTCTTAGCCGTTTGAGAGCACGCTTGGCCTTGGCTCTTTTTGCAGCGTGGCGAAAATGTCGGATGGCTAGGCGCAATGATTTGACTTCTTTGATGAATGTGCGTCGCTGTTGAATGTCATGCGCAGTCGCCAGCTTGTTCAGTCGATTGATGATTTTGATTGCCAGTTTGCTATCGGTAGGATAGGTGATGTTTTTCTCTTGCACCGTCGTATCAATGTGTACCGCATCTTCCAGTGCCGCTTTTCCGTGCAAATCAACACTCATCCGGAAAATCCGATCAACACCTTCAGCGCCAATGCGATCGCGAAAATGCACCAATTCCGTGCTATGGCATGGCAATGCGCGCTGAAACTCTTTCATGCCGCAAAAAGCCTGATAGTACGGATTGCGCTTCCACTGCAAAACAACCGCCTCATCGCTCAGATTCTCCAATTGCTTGAGAATTAACAACCCAACCATCAACCGGATCGGTTTACTGGGAGCTCCAATCCCCTTCGTGTAATGAACCGAAAATGCGTCGTCAAACTCATCCCATGGTATTTCCGCTGCGAGCAGCAACAATGGATCAGTGCATCGAGCTGCAATAAAAGATCTGTTTCGAACAAGCTCAGTTGATAGAATGTTTTGCTTGGCGTGAGCATCTGGATTCACCATTTCGACCAGGAATTTAGTTGCAATTCTATCATTCCTGGTCGTTTCGATCAGTCAAAATAACAACATAGCACATAATTATCAATTGGTTGTGTTGTTTTTCAGGGGAGACTAGTTATGGTTTGCCAGCCGAATTTGAAATCACTGGCGGAGAAGTCAATGACCGTTCTGAAGCGCCTGATTTGATTGCGAAACTACCTGGCGTGTAAGCGATTATTCTAAACAAAGGTTATAACAGCGAATAATGTATACAAGAATAAATAACGAGGAAGGAGGCTCGAACCGTGATACCGAGAAAGTGCAACTCATTGAAGGGTAACATGGGTATGGACTGGGGTTTGTATAAATATCGATATTGAGTGAAAAATACTTTTACCCGGCTAAAGCAGTATCGGGCAGTAGCGACACGATACGATAAATTAAAAAGAAAGGCTCTAGACTATCAGAGGTTAATAATATCTAACGAGCTGCCATAGTTCACTAGCAAGTTCATCAGGTTGTTTTTTCCAGCGCCATTCAGATTCTTTCAAATGCAGCTCAAAGTTAACTGATACGCCGTTAAACTTTGCCAATCGTCGCTTGGTAAAACTCCAAAACGATTCAATACCGTTAATGTGGCAATGCCCATCTCGGGCAAATTCATTGTCACCATGCGATACTCGAAAATGCTTGGAGTATCCTACATCTACCAAACCATTATAACCACGCCAGCCATCACTATAAATGACACTTTCAATGGATACTTTACCCAGTATCACCGCTTGTAAAGTCAAGCGCTTACAGTCCGGTACTATTTCGGTGTATACCCTGCCCTGCCATCTCGCTCAAACACTCCGAACACAGGTTGTTTTAATGTACCGCGGCCGCGTTTGAGTTTGCCGTGATAACCACGATGCCGTTTCGCACCAAAATAGCTTTCATCAACTTCCACTCTACCTAACAGCTTGTCTTTAAGGGCAGTCTGATGGCGGTATATTACTTGCCTGAATACGCCATACCAGCGATTAATCGTGTTACGATTTTTACCCAATAGGCAGTCTGATGGCGGTATATTACTTGCCTGAATACGCCATACCAGCGATTAATCGTGTTACGATTTTTACCCAATACCAGCGCTGTTTTGCTGGCTGGTATATCAATGCTGAAACATTGAATTATTTTTTTAACAGAATAATCACTTAATTTACTATTTCTTAACATCTTTCTAGACTAACAGATCGTTTCTGCTAGTCTAGAGCCAAAGAAATTACGAAAGCATGGTCGCCATGGCTTATGGGCAATTTGTGGTTGTCTATACGAAATGTCAGCAAACCCTGACTATTGTATATCAACTAAAACAAAACCCCGGATAACCGGGGCTTTGTTTTATTAAAATAGCCATGCTTGCACATCAATCATCATTACCCATGATACCCAATATCTGCAACAGGCTAATAAAAATGTTAAAAATCGTCATATATAACCCTATGGTAGCCAAAACATAGTTGGTTTCGCCGCCACGAATAATACGACTAGTATCATATAAAATAAAACCGCTCATAATCATGATGACAACAGCCGATATCATCAACGACATAGCCGGAATTTGCATAAAAATATTAGCCAATGCAGCCACGAGCACCAATAGGAAGCCCACCATTAAAAATCCACCCAAAAAGCTAAAATCCTTTTTAGTCGTCAATGCGTATGCGGATAATCCCATGAATATCACACCTGTTCCGCCAAACGCCAGCATAATAATATTTCCACCATTTGGCAGCGATGCATACATCGTAAGCAGCGGTCCAAGACCAAATCCCAGCAACCCTGTAATCAAGAACACAATTCCAATGCCCGCCGATGAATTAGCAAATCGCGGCAAAACAAACATTGCGATAATCATCCCACCTATCACTGATATCATATAAGTCATGGGCGGCATTTTCAGAAGCATTGAAAGTGCTGCTGTAAACCCACTGAATAGTAGCGTCAAAGACAACAGCATATATGTATTACGTAGCACTTTATTTGTTACTATTGCGGATGAAGAATTATGTGCAATAGTTGATAGATTTTCATTCATAAGAATTAGCCTCCATTTTTAGATTTATATAAAACTATTCGAAAATTTTATAAGACTACTATATTCCTGATATAGTTCTATGGATATTACCATGAATTTTTCATAGTTTTTCAGCCACTACTCATTCATGTTAACTTTGCCAGTGTCAGATTATAAACCAGATAATAACCGCCTCTCTCTATCAAAGTAATATTAAAACTAATCTCTCCAACATCAAAATTTGCAACACCCGAATAATTAATACGCTTTTCACCTGCCAAAGAAAACGCACTCACTGTTCGCGAAAAATTGATTTCTTTAATTGATCTGAATCGACCAAATTCTCCATAAAGTTTTAATAAGCCTTCTAACTGCTCATCAGTTAGTGTTTGTTTAGCTTCCGAAGCCAAATGAAGCAAAAAAATATTTTTCCTCCAACTTGAAATCTCAGTCAGTATCTGTGTAACGGCAGGCTCAGCGCTTTTGCTGTAATAATCCTTCTCTCTATCCGTATAAAAATAAAGCATAAGGACTGCTGTTAATAAGAATGCGATTACAATGCGCAAAGTTTGTACTTGCATCATTGAGTCAATATATTCTAAAGTTGTGCATCTTTTTCTTCCCAAAGATCGTCAATCAATCCATTTTTGGGCACTGATATGCCAAAATGCTGATATGTGATCGTTGTTGCCATTCTGCCTCTTGATGTACGTTTTATAAAACCTTGTTGAATCAAATAAGGCTCAAGAATATCTTCAATTGTGTCTCTTTCTTCACTTATCGCTGCTGCTAAATTGTCTACGCCGACGGGCCCACCACCGAACTTCTCTATCACTGCCAACAGCAATTTACGATCCAAAACATCCAATCCACTCCAATCAATGTCCAACATCTGTAATGCTTCATCAGCCACCGTAATGGTAACATGCCCGTCCGCCTTCACTTCCGCATAATCACGCACACGCCGCAATAATCGATTTGCAATGCGCGGAGTTCCGCGTGATCTACGTGCTACTTCATGCGCGCCTTCATTGGATATACTAACATTTAGTAATCGAGCAGAACGGGTTACAATTTTTCCGAGTTCTTCCGCCGTGTAAAATTCAAGGCGAGAGACAATACCAAATCGATCCCGCAATGGATTGGTAAGCATACCGGCGCGCGTAGTCGCTCCAATCAAAGTAAAAGCCGGTAAATCGAGTTTTACTGATCTTGCAGCCGGTCCCTCACCGATCATAATATCCAATTGATAATCTTCGAGTGCCGGATACAATATTTCTTCT
>JAMXAE010000149.1 GCA_024281695.1 Nitrosomonas sp.
TTCGCCCCAAACTTCACAAATTTAGATTGAGCAAGATTAACAATTATCCGAATGTACAAATTTGCGACGCCACTTCTAAGTGAAGTTGTTGGTTGGATTGTTCAGTTTAAACCCTATTCTGAGCAATAACATGAAATTACATGACTAGTCGTTTACAAAATCAATCCAATCACATAATGAGCTGGCACGGATCATTGGATTGTTGCCAGCCTTATCTTGCTTATTGGCCAATGCGATCAACACGGAAAGTTTCTCCACAGCTTGACTTGCCCTGAACGGGTGCATTCATGATCAGCTTTTCAAGATCTGCGCCTCGGCTTAAATCGGTATTCAGGCTCAATTGAACCTCTACCAACATTCCCTGCTTGCAATCCAGCTTAATACGCTCGCGCGCGGAAGATCCTAGGACAGCGGCAACTCGATCGATGAAATCTTCTGTGCGCACTTCCTGGCCAATCCTGCGATTCATAAAATAGGCCAAACCGGAATCGTTAAACTGGCGGGTCAAATCCACGGTTAAATCAAAATAGTCATTGATCGGGTTCGTCTGACAAGTACCATGTTTATACCACTCATGCCGCTCCAGGCAAGAGCCGGCCGTCACACTGGGCATAACTTCGGCTAATGCGGCCTTTGAAGTCGGGTCTAATTGAAGTTCCGGATAATCACAAAATTTTTGTTTCTGTCCTTTGACGTCGCCGCAGAAGCCATATTGAATTCCGCATTCCTGCTTATTAGGCCACAAACCATGCAATACAAAGTGCTTGGCTTGATAAACCTGGGGATTAGTAATCGCGCATTCGGGTTTATCTGGCTTGGTTTCACAGAAAGCAGGTTGCCATGAAAGCGCGAGCACGTAACTATCCGCCTGACCGGCGATGTTACAGCTCTGTTGGTCTCCTCCGGTTGCCGGCTCAGCCACTTGAGCTTGGCCACAATCGGCGCTAACCCAGCGCTCCTTGGGATTAGCGGTGGGCACAACCACCCGATACCACGTCGGATGATCGGGTTTATTCACTTCGATGGTTTCGTAATTGTTACCGGCCAGAATCTGCGTATTATCCGGATTGGTTAAATTATTCTTAGAAACATAGGCAGGACACTGTTGCTGTGCAGAAAAGGTACCTATTGTTCTGGCCGCCCATGTCGACTGCGCAAAACTGATCGCCAACACGATCATACAAACCTGAAAAATTGTGCTCTTTTTTAGCGATATCATTTCTTCTTCTCCTCTCGATCATTAGGTAACAATAAGATAACCGACAGCATGATTACGATTGCTCGTACCACCATCGGAGTAACCCATTCACCACCCGGCTGGACAACAGCAGCTTAGCATTATTTAGTTTGATTGATGAATTCGCTGTGACTTTTATCACACCAATGCTTATTTTCCAGAATGGCTAGAAAGCACAATGAGATCAGATAGTTTGGCGCATTCTCGTATTCCCATCAATTCGCACATCATTTACTCTTAATCAAAGCTGCTTAACAATTCTTTTAATCGAAGCATCTTCTTCGTTGGCAAGCACATCAAATCCGAGTCTGCGCACTAATTCCAGCATGGAGCGATTGTTCACCAATACTTCGCCCTCCATCACTTTGAGTCCTTTAATGCGAGCAACATCAAACAGACAATTCATCAATTTGTTGCCAATACCTCTTTTCTGCCAGGCATCAGACACCACCAACGCAAATTCGCAGGACCGAGCGTCGACATTGGTGATATACCGGCATACGCCCACTTCCTGTTCCCGATCATTTTGTTCTAGTACCGCAATCAAAGCCATTTCACGGTCGTAATCGATTTGCGTAAAACGCACTAGCATACTTTGAGAAAGCTCCTGCAGTGAGTCCATGAAACGAAAATATTTAGATTCTTCCGATAATCCTCGCACAAACGCTCGCTCTAATTCCGCATCTTCCGGACGAATAGGCCGAATCGTGAGGTCGATACCCTCCGGCAATTGCCAATGCGTAATGAAATGACTGGGATAAGGGTGAATCGCCATATGCGCATAACGATCCGCAAAAGGAGGCAAAAAATCCACCATGATACGTGTATCGACTGCACAGATGCCCTTTTCATCGACAATCAGGGGATTAATATCCATTTCCTTAATCCAGGGCAATTCGCATACCATCTCCGATACCCGCAACAACACATTTTCAAGTGCGGTCATGTCAACGGGCAACATATGACGAAATGCTCTCAGCAACTTGGAAATACGTGTTCTATCGATCATGTCTCTGACCAGAAAACTATTTAGCGGCGGCAAGGCCACCGCGCGATCACCCAACACTTCAACCATGATGCCCCCTGCGCCAAAAGTAATGACCGGACCAAATATGGCATCACTGGTAACACCTACCATTAATTCCCTCCCATTGGTTTTGATGATCATAGGCTCTACAACAACACCGTCAACTCTTGCGCTGGGAACATGTTTCTGTACCGATTCGATAATTTCGCGATAAGCCGCGCGGACTGCCTGTGCGTTGCCCAGGTTGAGACGAATTCCCCCAGAATCTGATTTATGCGAAATATCCGGAGAATTAATTTTCATGACCACTGGCAAACCCAATTCTTCTGCCAGTAGTAACGCTTCATTAGGTGAACGCGCAACCATGGTTTTGGCAATCGGAATATGGAAAGCCGCCAGAATGGCTTTGGATTCCATTTCATTCAAGACTTTGCGGTGCTCTGCCAATGCACCTTCAATCAGCAAACGCGCCCCTTCTATATCTGGAGAACTGTGTTGCGATAGAGGGTCAGGTGTTTGCATGAGCAATTTCTGGTTCTGATAGTAAGCAGAAATATAGGAAAACACTTCAACGGCTGGCTCCGGCGTGCGAAAGCAAGGTATTTTAGCTTTGATAAAAACCTGTCTGCTTTCGGCCACTTGCACTTCGCCCATCCAGCAGGCAATCAATGGTTTATTGAATTGCTGAGCGATCTCAATCACAACCAGTGCCACTTCCAGCGGTTGCGTCATGGCTTGCGGTGTCAGAATGACCAGCACACCATCCACGTCTGAGTCTTGCAGACAATGCGTGATCGCATGTCGATAGCGTTCAGCCGTTGCGTCACCGATAATATCCAGCGGATTGCCATGCGACCAGGTTTCCGGCAGACCGGCATTCAATTGAGCCAGCGTATCCTCAGCAAGTGTGGCGATGATCACGCCCAGATCGGTCGCCCGGTCGCTCGCCATGACACCCGGACCACCGCCGTTGGTGACAATCGCCAACCGATTGCCGGTTGGATGGAAATGAGATGACAGCGCCCGCGCCGCAGAAAATAACTGCACAATAGTACTCACGCGCACCACACCCGCGCGTTGCAATACAGCATCGAACACATCATCCGCACCAACCAATGCACCGGTATGCGAAAATGCTGCCTTGGAACCCGCTTCATGACGCCCCGCCTTGACGATAAAAATCGGCTTAATTCTCGCGGCAGCGCGTAACGCACTCATAAAACCGCGCGCATGGTGTATTCCTTCGATGTAAAGCAAAATGCTTTCCGTGTGCGGATCAGACGTGAGGTAATCGAGAATTTCTCCGAAATCCACGCCGGCCGCCGCACCCATCGAAATAATGCTAGAAAAACCAACATCATTCGGTCGCGCCCAATCCAGAATGGCCGTGCAAAAAGCCCCGGACTGAGAAATCAAGGCTAGGTTTCCGGCAATTGCCCCGCCTTTGCTGAAGGTGGCATTCAAGCCCACGGCAGGACACAAGATACCCAGGCAATTCGGCCCGACCAAGCGCATTCCATAGCGTTTGGCATTTTCCACCATAGCCCGTTCCAATGCTGCACCTTGTGGCCCGGTTTCGCTAAATCCTGCGGATAGCACCAAAGCCACGCGCGTACCCTGCTTACCGCATAATTCAATAATATCCGGCACCGTAGTCGCCTTAGTGACAATAACCGCTAGATCAATCGGCTCGCCAATCTGTTTAATGTCGGCATAGGCCTGCCGGCCTTGTATCTCCGCGTGATTGGGATTAACCGGATACAGCTTGCCCTGATAGCCGCTTTCCAGCATATTCTTGAATACCATCCAACCCACTGAATCCACACGGTTGCTGGCACCAATGACGGCAACAGAACAAGGAGAAAATAGCGAACTGAGGTAATGCTTGTTCATAGGCTGTTCCACTTGAAGAATAACGTCGGAGATATTAGGAATACTCATAGTTCCCCTATGCTAAAACCGTTCAGACAGGTGTTTAAGGATAAATTTGATATAGTCAAGTAATTCTGGGCACTCCAGTTAAGCGACTTTTTCTAATTCTTCTGTTTCTACTTCATATTGATTCGGACTTTTGTATCCCAAGTATGAATGCAGTCATAACTGTTATAAAACATAGAAATGTACTGTAGTACATTTTGCTGTACGGCAATAGCGGGTTTGGTAATGTTACCACGCAGGATTCGTTACTGTTTAAGGCTGCCGAAAACACTCTCTGCGACTGTATTATGGAAACAGTCGCAGATACAGCTTCTTTTTATGATCCTCAATCCGAATGCAAATCAATCCAGCTTTTGGTTGATGCCGCCAGATAGTCATTCTTAATGCATCACAAACCAGTCTCGCTTTCATTCTTGAATTCATGCGCCAACCACAATCTTTCTGGAAAAAATCGATGTCAACAATCAGACACAGCCAGCTTCTCTAGGTACAAATGTACGCTATATCGCCAACGTAGACTTGATTCAAGTTTGCAACACCAAACTGTCGATTTAACTTGTTCTCGAAACCGATTGCTAAGTTATTATGATTTTCTCGATATGGGATATCGTGCGAGTAGAACAACCAGAAAAATCTGACCGAACTCTCTCAGAAGCTCGCACTGAACCCGATTAATGCACATAGGGCCTGGCTTGTTTTACAATGAGTTTTCCACTCTTATCGAACTTAAACTCAATATCCATTCCAAAAGTTGGATCTCTTTCTTTCTGGTAAATTATAGCGAAATGATTTTGAATCTTTTCCATTGCTGTTCTCAACTGATCGCGCTGATCAACATTCAAAATAGTTTCACCCTTTTCTACTTGATTAGAGTGTCGAATGTATTGAGTTTCAAATTCTCTATTAGGCCCGTAGATGGCGGAGACAAGATATTCGTCAGGAGTTGCGCCACCGGTTGGATTAGTAACTAGATTTTCGCCTTTTTGCACATTAACATAGTAACCTTTCTGGTCAGGAACGTAGATATTCTTAGTAATAGCTACCCCGTTTGCGATTTCGTTATCTGTATTTGGATGAACAAGCACAGCCATTGCTACTGAATTCTGATCAATCCGATAAAAATCTCGCTCCTCGAAAGCACGAAAATTCCAAAGACTAGCCCACACTTGCTTAATAGTTTTTCCAATATCTCCCTCATCAGGTCGGTGTGTATAAGAATCATAAAGACCTGCACCACTAAAATTCTCAAGATCCTCGTTGTTCGTTGATGATCGGCATCGAATTGCAGTACCCGTGGGGAAATGAGCATACATTGCGTCAATTTTGGATTGCAGGTCATTGGGTATCGATGCTTGGCGAATCCTTCGTTTGAAGTCATTGAGCTTATGTTCGCGCTCAGTTGGATCTGATTTAAATTTTGGCTCAGCCATCATCTGATCAGCAACTACATAAAGATTATTAGCCTTCATAAATCGGTCATAGAAACTGAAAGGTATACCGAATCCATCAGGAACATTATCGGGCAGAATCTTACGCAATTCAGCTACATTTGAGGCCTTAACCCCATAAGCCAGTGCACTTTCGGCAGAGAGATTTTTCAAAGGAAGAATCGCATCGATAGTCGTATTCTTCTTAGAATAAGTAACCGCTTTAGGGCGTATTTTTTCAAACCATACATCCACGTCAGCTTGGGATGCTTCGTTTATTTCGTAACCATCTGAAGTAACCTTAAAGTGAATGACTTTGCCAATCAAGTTGCTTATTTTTGGATTGTCAGAAGCTTGCTTGATATATGCATTCGGAGTTTTATCTTGTTGAGCTTTAAGATTGATATGGGAAAGTGGTGTCTGTGGTTGCTCGGTAATAACTCCAGCAACGTGCGGAAGATCATTAGGAGCATTCTTGTAGACTATCACATCACGAATAGTAGGAGGTCTAGAATTGCTTTCGGCAACACGAAGCACGCCATAAGCCTCGCCTTGATTAAGTGAAGCATACATAACATTTCCAAAGAGTTCATCGGTAAGGATACTTTTTACCCCAAGATTTTCTAAATCTGATTTAGAAGATTTATAAAGCTCTTCTTGTGTTTCACCTGCAGGATGGTATGCAATCAGGCCTTGAGTAAACAGCATGCAAGCAGTAATCAAATTATATGCAATTGCAGTATGTTCTGCGCTTACCGGATCTGTCGGCCAAAATTCAATTGTATAAATACCATTTAAACCAAAGTTATCGTGTGCGATGATCGAACCGGCGATATTCTTTCTTCGATCTGTAAAGTAAGTTTCTCCGTTGAATTTCTCAAGTAAGATCGTATTGCCTAACCCTTGTGTGAAGAAATCATAATGATACTTAAATCGTTTCGTGTTGATAAAATAGAGTTTCGGATGCTGTACCTCAGTAATCAAGAACTTCAGTTCCCGAATTCCCATAACGCCTGGAACATTCGTTTGCTGAGCTAGATTCTCGTAATCAGCGCGCGAGCTGAGACACTGCATTCCAATTTCGGAAGATAAAGTAGCAACATTATTAGAACTAAATGTTTCATCAACAGGTACTTTGTTCTCAAGCGACTGAGGAAAACAAACAGTCGATATGACCAAAAGTAAAAAGGCCCCGATAATTCTATCTGTAGAAAATACTATCTGACTCTTATGTTCAAATAGCCTTTTATAAAGCTTGTGGTAATAAACGTTTAGCAAAAATTTAGATATATTTATACAGTTAAGCACAACACAACTCCCTTTAATTCATATTAAAAGAATTTTACTGCACAAAAATAAACGTTTTATTGCGAACAGCTAGCTTGACAACCTCTGAATCGCGCTACACATTGTTGCGGGCGCGGTCCTCCTTGAGTTACCACCTTCAAGCCATACATTCATTTCGATCGGATTCACATTCATTTAAACACTGTTCCCAAGGAAATGTCTTTTGTTGAAGAATATTAACACGATAAATCGCTTTAAGTCTTCCTGGAGAACCTCCTAAGCCTTGCCTACAAACTCCCCTCTAACATGGATGTGATCAACATACACAGAGTTACCTTTGAACCATTTTCAATCCTTAATGGTATGAAAAAATCTACGGACCTATGAGCTGTTGATAGGTCATTTGGAGTTGTCCCCTTAGGACGGACACATTATGTTCTGTTTAAAGGAGAAGAAATATGACACAAAACTACAAGCCTG
>JAMXAE010000150.1 GCA_024281695.1 Nitrosomonas sp.
AATTCAAGTGCAGCTTGAAATAACGATTCTGGATTCTGTAATGATTAAGGGTGAGCAAGATTTATTGAACTCGTCCTTATACAAACAATCCAAATAAACGCAGTTAATAAAAGCTTATGAATAGAGGAAACTGTGCAAATTAATCGATCATTAGAGTTTGTAGTTAGAAGAGTGGCTACTATTATTACATTAGTGGTCATATTATTACTATTATTTCAAGTGAACTCTGTAATGGCGCATGCAACTTTGGTCAAATCTGATCCACCACGCAGAGCTTCACTTACATTACCACCAAAACAAATACAACTATGGTTTAACGAGAAAATCGAAGGAACATACGCGTCTGTTACAGTATTTGATTCAAATAAGAAGCCGATGACCGAGAATAGTCCGGAAGTTGTTTTGGACGACCCGAAATCCGTTATATTAAATATACCGTTGATGGAGCCGGGACGTTATATAGTGCAATACCGGGTAATGTCTGTTGACGGACATGTAATTGCATCGAGTTTTGATTTTAGTATAAAAAATAAAATGCAGTAAATATGATAGAAGTTATTGCGGCAATTGCACGTTGGATCCAACTGATAGCGAATCTGATTCTTCTGGGTAGTTGTGTTTTTTTTGCTATAGCTAGTACTCGGAAACGAGCCTATATTGAACCTTGGATTGAAGGATTAGAACGTGTTTTCCCGTGGTTAGCTATCAGTATTCCAGTTGGACTACTAATAATTCTGATTACAACCATAGTGCAAATTACCGCTACCACCGGTAATTTATGGCAGCCTGAAGTTTGGTTCGGCATAGTAAAAGATACTCGAGTGGGCCAAATATGGATGTGGCGTACTATTCTGTCCATACTGTTGCTATTTGTAGTCGTGTACCTTCGTAAGGTATCCAAAACTCGCTGGCGATACATTTTATGTGCTGTTATTGCGTCTCTGCCTTTAATTGCCGGTTCATTGGCGAGTCACACAGCCGCAGAAGAATTATCGCTGATCGCCGTTATGCCCTATGCCCTTCATCTTATACTGGTCGGTATATGGTTTGGAGCTTTGCCAGCCTTTTTGTTGCTTATTTATGAAGATAACAGACATGGTAGCAGTAAGAAAGTAAGAAATTTTGAATTTGAAACATTAAAACGTTTCTCATTTATCGCTTTGCCGACAATGCTGCTAATTATTTTGACGGGTATCGTTGTTGGTGATCGCATATTTGATGGTCATTATGCAGCATTAGTGGCTACGCCCTATGGTTTATTACTGAGTGCCAAATTACTCTTGTTAGGAGTAATTCTTCTGATTGCATCACGTGTGCGCTCATATTGGCTACCGTTGTTAGTGGATAATAAGCAGACTGCAGAAAGTGGCAATAAATTGGGTATGGGGAAGTGGGTGCGTATTGAATTTGTTCTGGCATTAATTTTGGTATTGCTGGCAACAATAATTACCAATACAACACCGGTAAAATATGCACTGATTGACAACTGGCCGTTTTCATTTAGATTTTCTATCAATGCAACTTGGAATCAACCCAATGTTGCGATCCAAGTGTGGATAGGTCTGACACTTTTGGTGCTTGCCGCAGGATCTATTCAATTGAGTCGATTCCTTAACTGGGGATTAAAACGTTTAATCAGTATTTCATTGATACTCTTTTTATCTGGTCTCGCAGTGGCTCTGCCTCCTTTAACAATTCCGGCGTATCCAGAAACTTATCGTAAACCTCTCACCCCTTTTGATACGATGTCAGTGGCTAATGGCGCAACACTATATGCAGAACAATGCGTGGAATGCCATGGCTATCAAGGCAAGGGTAATGGTATCAAATCACGAACCTTGTCTACGAAACTACCAGACTTGCTCACTGAACCCCATACGGCAGAGCACACTCCTGGTGATTTTTATCACTGGATTACTTATGGTATGGTTAATACGGATATGCCAGGTTATGTTGAAAAATTATCCGATGAAGATCGCTGGGATTTAGTTAATTTCGTGCATGCATTATCGCGTGGTTATCAAGCCCGCATTTTGACATCAGAGATTACCCCCAATAAAGCATTTGTAAAACCACCTGTCTTTTCCTATACGGGACATGATGGAAGCAGTGGCGTGTTGCAGGATTTTCGTGAGAGTAAAGCAGTTCTGCTTGTTATCTTTTCATGGCCGGAATCTCAAGATCGAATTGAGCAATTAAGACATGCTTATAGTCGACTGAGTGAGCAAAATGTTGCATTGCTAGCAGTACCGTCAAGAGAGCTCAGCAGCGATGAGTTGGCACAGGTGGTCACCGAATTGCCTTTTGCAATAGTCACTCAAGGTGCATCAGAGATTATCAGTAGCTATGCATTATGGCGTCGCACATTAACCCATCCGGATATCATTGGTCGTGGAACTAATCCCGAGCACATGGAGTTTCTGATTGACCGATATGGATATATGCGTGCACGCTGGATTCCATCGATTGATTCGACGGGGTGGTCTAATATAGATCAGCTGAATCAACAAATTAGTCTGCTGAATCGGGAAAACATAATAATGCCCGTTCCAGAAGAATATGTTCGCTAATACTTATAATAAATCGATCTGAAAAACGCTTGGAGACTCTATAAATGTTCGAATTCATAGGATTAGCAAACGCTAAGTTCCTGAGAAATGATAATGTAGGATCAAAATCTGAAAGAATTAAGGGAGATTCGAATACGAATACTGAAGACTTGGAATTGCGCGTAGCAGAATAGTATAGGCGGGCAAACGGAGCGGTATCGACTTGAAGCGGAACTATGCCAAGGAAGGCAAAGAATTGCGCCGTAAAGCCGGTGTACGCCCATGCCAGGTAATTTTGTTGTATGCGCAAAACCGCTAAATGTCAACGCACGATCCTTGGTATCGTGTCGCGAGGGATCGAGAGAAAGCTGGCGGCGGCAGAGCTGGAGTTTTCCGCATCGCTACAACATATGAATACGCTCGCTGCTGGAGAGAGCGTAGCGGATTGACAAGCGACAACCGAAGACAAAAACAAATACTACGCATGCAGCTCCAGAAGTCGAATCATCAACAAGGGCAACGCGGGCATAAGCCGCATGAATTCGGCGCCAAGGTCACCAATATTGTGACCGCGCACAAAAGCGTCCTAACGATTGGTCAAAAACCTTCTTCCGCAATACCCATATCCTTCATAAACAACTCACTTTTGGAATTACAGGTCTATACCTTTCTGTGCCTGAATGCCGGCACGGAACGCATGTTTGACGTCGATCATCTCAGTCACAGTATCAGCAACTTCACAAAGTGCATTAGGTGCGCCGCGCCCAGTAATGATTATATGCTGCATGGGAGGGCGATTTTTTAGATCGCTCAGCACCACAGTTAAGTCCAACCAGCCAAACTTAATGGGATAAGTCAGTTCGTCGAGTATTATTAAATTGAGTGACGGATCACACAGCATTTTTTGCACAATTGTCCAACCGCGTCGTGCTGTTTCGGTATCAATCTCCAGATTCTGAGTATCCCAGGTGAAGCCTTCACCTAGAACATGCCAGATCACATTATTTTGAGTACGAAAAAAGGCTTCCTCTCCAGTATCAGAGCGACCTTTGATAAATTGAGCGACTCCCACACGCATGCCATGGCCTAAAGCGCGTGCAATCATACCAAAGGCTGAGCTGGATTTACCTTTGCCATTGCCAGTATGAACTAGCAACAATCCTTGCTCACGATCAGCTTGTGCGATGGCAGCATCAACCACCTCTTTTTTTCGCTGCATCCGCATGCGGTGGCGCTTAGAACGCTCGGAATCAGTCATGGGGTTGTCCGGTGGTCATTGTTTATATTACGCGAACTAAATGACTGAGCAATCAACGCAAATAGTAAATGTATTACCATCGTAATACCGATATAACTTAAGAAGGTTTTGATGTAGAGCGGGAAATATTTGATCAATTGTTCAACGAATTCACTAAAAGTCGTTTCTACAATCCGATCAGAAAAGAAATAAAAACCGCCGCTGGAAAATAATTCACACAGAATTAAACCTGCCATAACACTGATAGAGAGTGGCATCACAGTATGCCATGCGAATTGGTAGCGTTTGACGTACCAGCGACCGGCTAGCCATAAAGAGGTATAAGCAGGCAGAAGGAATATGTAAGCTGGGGTTAAACAAAAATCACTGATACCACCCCAAGTATAGGCTGCAAAATCCAACCACCAGCTCAATGCGAAGAAGCTCAATAGTGGCCAGGTTGAGCGCAGATAGATACCCGCCAGAAAAAAGATTACCCAGGAAGCATCTGCTAGGTTGTACGAAGATGCAAAGTGATGGCTGCGGGTAAGAATCATCAGTATGACTAGCACTAGTCCGATAACCAGCTGATTACGAGTGGACAAAGTTAACATGTAGAGCTCCTTGTTAGGGTTGGTAACGTACCATGGCAAAGAAATTACGCCCTGGTTGATTGAAGAATGCCGCCGTTTCATAGTGTTCATTAAATAAATTTTCAATACGGCCCTGCAAGCGCCAATGCTTATTTAAGCTATATTCAGCGCGCAGATCAAATTTGACGTAACTGTCAAGTTTGCGCGTATTGGCCAAGTCATCATAACGTTCACCTTCGACCAGAAGCATGGCGCCCAATCTATAATATTGACCAAACTGACGATCAGCGTCCAGTCGAAAGGATTGTTCAGCGCGCCGTGGCAATATATTACCTCGATTTAACCCGGAAGAACGATTCTCTGGATCAAGAAGTGTCAAGTTAGTATTGAATTGCCAATCTTTAATCTGTGTGCTGAGTATGCCTTCAAATCCGCGAATGCGCGCTTGATCAATATTGGCAGGTGCAAAGGTAGTGGCATCAAAAGCAATCAGTTGATCAATGCGGGTTTCATAAACATTTACAGACCAATGTCCCCAATCGGTTTTGCCGCGTGTGCCAAACTCAAAGCTGCGTGCATCTTCTGGACGCAGATGGGCATTGCTAAAGCCGGGAAAATAAAGCTCATTAAAGGTGGGCGCTTTAAAGGCGCTGCCGAAATTGGCGAGTAGGCGTACATTCTCAGTAAGCGAGTAACCCCACCCAGCGCCACCGGTTACCCGACTGCCAAACTGTTGATTATCGTCGTGACGCAGAGATAATTGGATGTCATGTTTGGAAAGAGTTGTTTGATGTTGAGCGAAAACACCCCAGTTAGTACGTGAAAGAACAGTAAAAGCTTCAGTGCTTTTGACATGATCTTTCTGATAATCCATACCAATTGTTAATAATTGGTTTTTGCTCACAGTTAAATCATTTAGCACAGAAATCGTGTCGCGGATGGTATTAAACCGGCTTTGGAATGTAGTGCCGACTAAATTATCTGAGTCTTCTCGACTGCGGCCGCCAATCAAGTTAATGCGCCAGAAATCGAATGGTGAATAGCGTGCAGTACCACCAAGAACTTGTTGCATCAAAACAGTTTTGTTGGCAAAAGTACCGTCAAATTGAGATTTTCCAGCCGACTGCATGAAATTACCATCAATTTCTAGTCCATTCTGGAAGCGATATCCCGCGCGAGCGGAGCCAGCGACATTGCGATAACCATCCCGATCATGCAATGTTGGGTCAGATTCATTGACAAAGCAACCGGCATTACTGGAGCCGTTGCAAGCATTAAACCCTTGAGTGCCGATACCGCTTGCTGTCATATTAAACCAGCCTTGCTTACCGCCATGCGACAAACCCACCGAGCCTTCCAAGGTACCATAGCTGCCGCCACCGAAACCAAAAGTTTGTTTGAGTCCACCGCTGTCGCCTTTGCGCGTAAAAATATGGATAACACCGCCAATCGCTTCAGAACCATATAGACTAGAACGCGGACCACGCACGATCTCGATACGATCAATCTGTTCAATAGGAATGTTCTCAAAAGCGGTTGTACCCGATGTGGCCGAGCCGACTTTGATGTTATCAATCATTACCAATACATGGTCCGATTCGGTACCGCGCATTTGAACAAAGGTAGCTTTTCCTGGTCCACCCTGATTGACCATATTGACACCTGGCGCACCCCGCAATAAATCTTGAATTGAGCGTGCTTGTTGGCGTTCAATGTCTTTGCGCGTAATTACCGTAACCGAAGCCAGCGATGCATCGACAGTTTGTGCGGTGCGTGTTGCTGTGATAATAACCGGTTTTTCTTGTTGATCCGAGTTTGTAGCAAATACACTGGTTGCTGTGCCAAACCATAGCACAGCTATTGCCTGGAAACGGCATTTTTGCATGATCTGATTCCTTCGCGCACACCCGCGCGTTATCAATTCTGGAAAATGAGGAATGCGGAGGGAGATTTAGAAATGGACAAACAGAACAGCTTGGGAAATAAAGCCAGTCGAAATGCCGCCTATTGCCCTCCGCAATACCGTCTTAATGTTACTTTAGGCCGGTCTCCGGACTCATGAGCGGAATATATTCCTGATCTGCGCCTTCCCGTGCAGCGACACAGTGGCATGATGCAGATGGTTAACTCAATTACCGTTGCGGGGGCAGTACTGGTATTGCTTGAATTCAATCAGAGCGCACTAGTTTCCCGTTTAACCTTCAGGAAAGAAACCTGAAGGCACCTGAAGCAAGTGGGGCGCAGATTACATAACTAGGTTGTGAGTGTCAAGCTTTGTAGAAAATCTCTGCTATCAATAACCGAGCTACCAAGTAGTGATATGAAATTTTGTGATGGCAGTAACTCCGGTATCGGGAACCTGCTTCAATTTGTTTGAGTATCGTCATAATATGACTGTCACTGAGTTTCGGTTTTTTCATTAATTTTTCGAGGGATTAACTTAGTAATGTAATCCCTGTTAGAAGTGGCCTCGCAAATTTGTACATTCGGATAATTGTTAATCTTGCTCAATCTAAATTTGTGAAGTTCGAGGCGAAAGAGGATCTAGAGTATGAGAAGGACGAGAAGGAATCACGCAGGGGGATTCAAAGTCAAGGTGGCAATATCTTCGATCCAGGGAGATAAGACACTGGCTGAGTTAGCTGAACAATTTGATGTACATCCGAGCCAGATTTTGGAATGGAAGCAGCAGTTACAGGAATCTGCAATTGATGTATTCGGGAGTAATTCAAAAGTAAAGGGCGCCGCGCCCGATCTCAAGATACTTCACGCCAAGATAGGACAGCTCAGGTTGGAGAATGATTTTTTAGAAGGCTCGCTCATCAAGGCGTGATTGCTGAGCGCAAAGCGATGATAAACCGAACTCACGCACAGTCGCTGGTGAAGCAATTCCGGCTACTGGATGTGGCAAGCTCAACAGCATACTACCGACACCAGCAAGCGGTATCAGTCGCATCCAGTCTATCCGTATCTGTTGCGGAATTTATCCATTACCCGCTCAAACCAT
>JAMXAE010000151.1 GCA_024281695.1 Nitrosomonas sp.
TAAGAACCAAAATATCCGCCAACAAAACCAAGCTCATGCACTCAGAGAAGTCAATAAAGAAGCTACTCGGGCTCAAGTGAAATTACATCGTTTAGCAACAAAACCCAGTACAGCCTCTGCAATTGCAGAATTAGAAGTTGCGTTAGAAAACTTGAAGCAAGTAAAAATTTCATCATCTGATCAAATATTGCAGATCCAAGCGCAACGCTTGCTAGAGACAGCTTCGTCTTTTTATACAAAGGATCACTATGCTTCCGCAATGAACCAAATAGCGCAAGCAAATCATTTATTGAGTTTGATAGTAGTAGATCAGAATCGTAAGAAAGTTTCTAACATAAGCTCGATTCTTATCGAATTTCATACACCCGTAAAATTGCTTACTAAAACGAGTGTTAAGTTGCGTAAGGAGCCTAATCCTAATGCTCAAATATTAGGTGTTTTGAAAAAGGATACGGCATTAGTAGCCAATGCTAATCAAGGTTCTTGGCTACGAGTACAGGTTAATGAAAAACAAGGTTGGGTTCTTAGTACCTTGCTTGAAGTAGAGGAAAATCGTAGTGTTGTACCGTAAATTTTACGATGGAGTACTACAAGATTTTGGTTGAATACAATAAGCTTGATTGCGTCCAGCATGTTTTGCTTGATACAGTGCACTATCTACTCTGGAAAGCAGGATTGTTAATGAAGTATCTTCCGGTTCACATTCTATAATACCGATACTCAAAGTAACTTTAACTTCTTCGTTAATTGTAAGGCAATCGATACTAGCTACGTGCGACCGTAGACGCTCAGCTGTTTTCATAGCTTCGTCGACAGTCGTTTCAGTTAAAACAATAATAAATTCATCGCCACCATAACGAGCGGCAAAATCCACACTGCGAATACATTGAGAAATTTTTCTGGCTACAGCGGCTAGTATTTCATCACCTGCAATATGTCCAAGGCTATCATTTAGTGTTTTGAAATAATCAACATCGATCATCAATACAGCAAAAGAACGCTTATTACGTTCATATCGAGCGAGCTGATCTTTGAGGATCAAATTTAGTTTATTGCGGTTATAAAGCCCTGTGAGGCTATCGGTAATCGATAGAGTTTCTAATAATTGATTTTTTTGCTGCATAGCAGCACTGGCAGCAGTGATTTCAACTTGATTCTGACGTAATTTATCGGTCATTTGATTAAATATTAGCGTGAGTTGGCCCAGTTCATCACGTTGCGTAATAGTCAATTCAACGTTAAGGTCGCCTTTGACAATTTTCTCAGTTGCATTAATTAATCTTTGTAGAGGGACAACAATTGCGCGGCTCATTTGCAAAGCGATTGTAGTGACCATGAGGAGAATGGCGCTAATCAAACCGATGAATAAATTACGTTGTTGTTCCCAAGTAGCGTATACAGACTGATAGCTTCTGTTAGCTATTATTGTGAGAGGTGGCTTTTTTGACATATAAGCCAAACCAATTACTTTTTCTTTTAATAGCCCTTCAAAGATTTCATATTCCCCCGGATTATCTTGTAATCGTTTTAGTAATGTCGGATCGAGTGATACGGTATTGTTATTATCGGAATATAAGGGATTGCCACTAGTCAGCATGACATTACCGTCTTTATCTAATAGCAGGACTTCACCCGGTGGTGATTTTATGGTGTCTTTTAAATTTGATTGGATATTGCGTAAATCAAACGTTACGATCAGTGCGCCCAAGATAAAATCATCAACAGATAGGATGGGAATTGAGATACTGAGTGTTGCCGTCGTATAGTGTTTATCCCAATGAGGTGGAACGACTACATCCCCATGAATGGATGCACTCTCTGGCCAATCTTGGGGAAGTATTACTGGAGCAGGAGACTCTACATTGCTGGCAATTATTACGCCATCTGTATCGATCACAGTTAATTCTCGTATGGTTTCTAACTTCCTATGTACAGACTTTAAGTAGTGCTCCAACACTTTTTGTTGCGTGGTGAATTTTTTTTTCTGAGGCTGATTGGTTACAGATAACCCTTCGATCAGAATTTTAGAAGTTGAAAGTTCACGAGCGATGTGAATTTGGTCTTTGATCCATAGATCTAATTCTCGACTGGCGTGATTCGCCAATGCGCGTAGTTCACGTGTCACATTTTCACTGATCATCGCTTCATTCTGCTGAAACGATAGTATGCCTAGTCCTAATGATGGAATTAAGGTGGCAAGAATAGAAAAAACAATAATTTTGTTTTTTATGCTTTTCAATGCAAATATCCTTATAACAAAAAGAATATTACAGTGCAGCCAGTGGAAGAATAGGATTGAATAGGGATGCTTTATTACCTCTTTTTTAATCTTTCCAGGGTTAATTTCCTAGCTGTTTGTGTCAGGTACTTATCTAATAATAGTTATTAAATAAGTTAACAATTAAGCAATACGAAGCGCTACTGGTTGTTGATCCGGATAATTATTTATTTGATAACCCTGCCATAGCCTATTAGCAATAAATGAGGCAACTGCATTCGCGTGTTGCTGCAAGCTTGGATTACCCAACTCTTCAGTCGTTTGTTGAAAAAGTTGAAGCCAGCGTTCAAACAATTCTGCTGTAAGTTCGGGTAGAACAATATGCTTAGGCATTGGAGCACCACGAAAGCGGCTGGTTCCCCGTAGTTGAGCAGACCAGAAATTGGTCATTTGAACAAAATGAGCATCCCAATCGATGACATGTGCTTCAAAAATGGGTCCTAACGAAGGATCTTTTCTGGCTTTTGCATAAAATGTATGAACAAGTAGTGCGACTTCTTCTTCAGTATATAAACTTGGGTTGGGTGCTGGGAATGGTGATTGATTCATGGTTTTATTGAAAATAGTGCTGGAAAGTTAGTATTTGTTAAAAGATCTGAAATTCTGGATTAGAAAGACTAAACTAATTGCCTGTGTATGCTAAGTATTAATCTATGACATCTTTTTCTACCGCATAGATAAGTAAGTGTATCTTTCGTTGTTTGAATTGTCCAATTCTGAATTAAATTAAGTCATTCTATACCAAATAGGCATAAAGATTACCTGGTTTGGAGATGTGAATAAACATGAAAAAATTACATGGAAAAGCACTGCTAGTTGATCCAGCGCTAACCAAATCAACTGCATTTACGCGAGAAGAACGTGAACAGTTTGGTCTGCGCGGGTTACTTCCGTATGATGTTGCGACTATTAATAAACAAAAGGCGCGTGTTTTGGGTAGTGTGCGTTGTAAAAGCAGCGCTATTGAAAAATATATTTTTTTAAATGCATTATTGGAGCGCAATCAGCGTCTTTTTTATCGAACTATGATGGATCATATTGAAGAGATTATGCCTTTGGTTTATACCCCTACAGTGGGTGAAGCATGCAAGGAATTTGCACATATCTTCAGAAAGCCGCAAGGGTTTTATATTACACCTGAAGATCGCGGTGATATTGCCACTATTCTGGGAAATTGGCCTGAAAAAGATATCCGAGTGATTGTCGTCACTGACGGAGAGCGTATTTTGGGCCTAGGTGATCTCGGCGCGAATGGTATGGGAATATCAATAGGCAAAATTGCTTTGTATGTGGCATGCGCCGGAATTCATCCTGCTCAATGCATGCCCATTATGCTGGATGTGGGTACTAATAATGTTGCTTTACGCGAGGATCCTCTATATCTGGGCTATCCTTATCCACGAATCATTGGTGATGAATATCGTTCATTAGTGGATGAATTTGTCAAAGCTGTTCGATCTCGTTTCCCAAATGCGTTAATTCAGTTTGAAGACTTCCTGACACCACATGCATTTGAATTTTTAGATCGTTATGGCAAGAAAGTTCGTTGTTTTAATGATGATATACAAGGCACTGCCGCAGTTACCCTAGCAGGCATTTATACTTCGTGTCGTATTACTCAAAAGAAATTTTCTGATTTGAATATCATGTTTTTAGGGACTGGCTCTGCGGCTGGCGGTATTGCGGAGCTGGTGGTAGATGCATTTTGTGCCACCGGATTAAGTAAGCAGCAAGCGCGAGAACGATTGTGGTTTATTGATAGAAAAGGGCTAGTGACATCAAGGAGCGAGAATATTAAGCCACGTATCAAGCCTTTTGCGCATGAGCATGTGGCGTGCAGTTTTGTTGATGCTATCGGTGATATTCGACCGGATGTGTTAATCGGCGCAACCGGGGTGGCAGGAACATTTGATGAAGTGATCGTACGTAAAATGGCTGCGGTGAATGATCGTCCGGTGATTATTGCGTTATCGAATCCAACTTCACATACGGAGTGTACTGCTGAGCAGGCTTATCAATGGAGTGATGGGCGAGTCATCTTTGCCAGTGGCAGTCCTTTTGATCCCGTGCAATTTGGCGAAAAGCTACTTAAACCGGCTCAAGGGAATAATGCTTATATTTTTCCAGGCATAGGGCTCGGTGTTTACGCCAGCTCTGCACGCCTTATTCCACAAAGTATGTTTTTAGCAGCTGCAGGAGTGCTGGCAAGTATCGTTACCGAACAAGAAATAGATATGGGGGCAATTTATCCCACGCTTACACGTGTACGCGAAGTATCACGAGCCATCGCTGTCGCCGTTTGCGAAGTGGCTATCCGTGAAGGATTGGCGGATACCAGTTTACCAGATCACTTGGAGAACTATATTCAATCGCTTATGTATGAACCGAATTATTAGCTTATCGCTTGTTGAAAATTGATAAATTCAATTTATTTAAATAAATTGATGATCCCATCCAAGCCGACATGGCTAATCGAATAGGTTGCATGATCTCTGACGATAGGTTTTGCATGATAAGCGATACTAATGCCGGCTTCCGCTAGCATGCCTAAGTCATTAGCACCATCTCCAAGAGCGATAATCTGTTCACGTTTGATTCCGAGTTCATCGCGAATTTGTTTTAGTATCTCAGCTTTTCCTTGTCGACCAATAATGTTCCCGATTATCTTTCCGGTCAGTCTATTGCCTACAATCTCAAGAACATTGGCAGCTGCATAATCGAATCCCAGTTTTGCTTTGATTCGATCGGTAAAGAAGGTAAAGCCACCTGAAATAACCATCGTTTTTAGACCGAATATCTTGGCCTGCTGTAACATTCTTTCGGCACCGGAACTCAGTTTGACGCGTTCATCATAGACTTTCTGCAACGCGTCCTGATGCAGTCCTTGCAATAATTCAGTGCGACGTGTGAGGCTTTCTTCAAAACTGATATCGCCGCGCATGGTTTGAAGCGTGATTGCGGCAACTTGTGGTTTTATATTGTGCATATCAGCAATTTCATCAATAGATTCAATAGCCAATAGCGTTGAATCCATATCCATCGCGATCAATCTAAAATCTGAAAATTTTTGATCGGGATTTACAAAAGCAAAATCTAGTGCTACTTCAGCGCAGTATTCTGCGATATCTGGTGATTGACTGGCATTCGTCAATCTAAAGGCTTGGCCAGTAATTCGTTCAATTCCATCCGCCTGGGAGAGTTTTGCAAGAGCACGTAAATCACTATTATTGACTTCCAGTCCTTGGATAATTAGATTCATAAGATATGATGAGGTGTGAAAGCTGAATTATAGAAGGTTTATAAGGAATTCCATTCAATAATTCGATTACGACCGGCATGTTTAGCAGCATACAAAGCAGAATCAGCTGCTTTTATCATATCCAATGACTCATTGAATCTGGTTGAATCTTCATAGGTAGCGACACCGATCGAAGCGGTAATTCGAACGATGGAGTTATCCTCGAGTTCATAGGTGATGGATGTAATAGCATCTTTTAAACGGGCAATGAGGTTTCTTGACGATTCCAGTGTTGTGCCGGGTAATATCAAAGCAAATTCTTCGCCTCCATAGCGGCTCAAGGTGTCATCTTGACGAATTTGCTCAAAAATTGTCTTCACTACGGTAACCAGCAGCGAATCTCCAGCCAAGTGTCCATGGTTATCATTAACTTTCTTAAAGTGATCAAGATCGATAATGGCAATAGTCAATGGCAAGTTATATTCTGCTGATAGACGAAACTCGCGCTGAAGAGTTTCATCAAAATACAACCGATTATAGGCGCCGGTTAATCCATCACGCTGCGATTTTTCTTCAAGCTCCTTCATTCTAGCTAGGTTGTGTATCATCAATAATTCTTTGGCTTCAGCTAAAATCCCAACAGCTTCAGACGGATGATGTATTTTTATCTCGAATAAATCCTCAACTGATTTTAATCCAACCTCCATGGCCTTGATTACATCGATGATCACAGTATTATCAATGCCAAGCCAGTCTCTTGCTGCTTCTGTTAAGGCTGTGATTTTTCCGGCTTCATGGGGGCATAGAAAATAATCGGCTAAGTAGCGAGATACCGCCACACAAGATTGAAGAGTGGGTCCTAAAGCTTTAGGTTCGGGTTGGCTATGACTGGTGATACAAGATAAGGCGATATAATCGGGGATGTGCCATTTCTGGAGTAATGCATAACCCAGCTCATCATGGCCGGCTCCGAATATTTCACGTTCCGTTTTAAGTAATAGATCGTGATCGATCATCGATGAAAATATTTTGTTGTATTCTTCAGGCATGATAACCGAATAGGCAAGAATACCAATTTCTTGTACTAATCCAGCCAGAAACAAATCATCCAGGAATTTTAGATCCAGTTTCTCCCCAAGAGCGCGACAGGCAAGTGCTGATGTGATAGATCGGCGCCAAAATGTATCGCTATCAAAAGTAGATAGGTTCTTCGATGAAGGTTTTTTCATTAATGAAGTGGCTAATGAAAAAGATAATGCAATGACAATCACGGAATGTGTACCTAAAATGCTGACAGCCTGACGAATATTAGTTGCAACTCGACGGGATTTATAGATAGGCGCATTGGCTGTTTTAAGTAATTTTGCAGCGAGTACCGGGTCTAATGAAATATATTGGCAAGCTGTGCCGATATCTGCATCAGGATCATTGGCTAGTTCGATGATTTTGATCGCGACTGCGGGCAGACTTGGTAGTGTGGTGCAATAATTTAGTCGTGACTTCAATTTTTCATCAAGCATTTTATTATCCTTATTATTAAATAATACTTATATACAACTGAATATTAGAAGTATTATTCTGGAAGTATAGTGCAAAAATGGATTTATCACTATTCCTTGCAAGAAATATTTCCTGTTATCTGTAGGAACTTTCTGTCTATTGCTTAAGAACCCCTGAACAAGTTTCTGCATGATTTATAATGATGCTAAGGAATCGCTGATCAATTCGATCGAATCGATTTGACGTGCAGAGTTTTGATAAATACATCATATTGATAGATATGGAATAGAGGGATGCAATTAAGCTTTTCTGAACTGGAATATGCGGCAAAGAAGA
>JAMXAE010000152.1 GCA_024281695.1 Nitrosomonas sp.
TGCGAGATTTTATTTTAAATTAATTGTGAGTGTGTGTAGATTATTGACAGAGCCTATTAAACAACAACGGCAGCCAATTGGCTGCCGTTCTTGTTTAATTCAAGCGGAACCTAGAAGCGGATATTGTACTGAACATAGAAGAGATCAGGAGAAACTCCTGGCGCTTGTTTTTTCAGGAAATCGCCACTCCACATTTTTGAATATCCAACCAATACATCTTGATGGCGATTCACATGCAGGTTTAATCGGAAATCAATTTCATCCCCGATATGACTGCCCGATTGACCTGTGACATCTCGGAGTGTAGCCAAGCCAGCTGCGTTATATAGATAATCACGATTATTTGCCAGATAGAATCTATGATACTGACTAATAAATGTTATCCATGGCATGGGGTGCAAGGTAAATTGTGCATTGAAATCATGTATATTCTGACGTCCTACCCGATCAAGGAAGCCCATATAATAATGGCCAAATGGAAACAGCTGATTAAATGTATTGCTTCTGCCATCATTAGATTTGCTATCACCGGAAGCAAAATCATAGCGTATCCAGCCTTGTGGGTTCATTGGCATAGGTAAACGATAGCCTACACCTGATGCTACGGCAAATGCAGAAATATCCTGATTGGATCGTTGGCCAAACTGATACATACCTTCAAGTTCATATAGGAAATTGTCAAAATTTCCGGCCAGACGACCACCTAACGTATGAACATGCGAATTACCTTGTAGAATGTTTCCACGCAATACATTTGCTGTAGAAAGATTTCGGTCGTTTTCCAGACTTAGGAAATAGAGGTCAATTAAATGACCGGGTTTCGGTTTGTGAGTAGCCCATAAGCCAAAGAAGTTCTGTTGCGTATCCCAGTTATCAACATTACCTTTTTCGATAATCATTGGGCGTGTCCAGAATGCATCAAGATCCCACTCAGGAGTGCGCCAAAAAGCTTTAACACCTTGGAATGTTCTACGTGTATTAACCCAATCCAGGGTGGAAATCAGTCTTTGTGATCCATACATTAATTCTTGGCGACCGACGCGAACATAAACAGGACCATTATTGACATTAGCCAGTTTAATATCGGTGAATAAATTAAGTATATCGGCATGATTTCTGTCCGTTATCTGTGGAGCTAATTCGGAACCAAAAGAGCGTGCATCAATCATTTCAGCAAATAATCGCACTTTATCGCGATACCATAAATCTGCATGAAATCGCGTGCGTAGCAAATGGAAGTCATTGTTGATATCGGCTGTATTTAAACGACTATCGGTTTCATGCGTGTAGCGATACCAGAAACTACCCCCAAAAGATAGCAACCAATCACTGCCCAAATGGATTCTTTTAATTGGATCAAAAATATCTTTTTCATGACCAGGGGTATCTAGGTAACGAAAGTCAATATCGAATGCTGGAGTGGTCAGCAACGCAAATGGCGCATAAGGCGCAACCGGTGGTTTTTCACGCTTATTACCTTTCACCATATCCCAAAGTGAATAATAGCCGGGACCAGTAGGAGGCAACATAAACAAGCCAGGGCGAGATGGAGCCGTAACCGGTGGTACTTTGGATTTATCAAAAGTACCACCGGTTGGGTTACTTCCAACCGCTGCAGCAGTCGGAGTGTTAGCAGTAGCGGGTACAGCAGCTGGAGTATTAGCATTTGCCGGAGATGGACTCGTTGCATGAGTTTGGAAAGCCAGGCACATAATTCCTAAGCAACACAAACAGAATTTAAGCAGCCATTGCTGCAAGTTTTTTACCAAATGCACTTTTGATTCAGCGAAGGACTTTGCTGAAAGAGGAAAAATGCTTGATGAGTTCATTACGGGCTCCTGTTGTATGAATGCCAACACTGAAATTTCAGAGTTACGCGGATTTGAAAAAGGTTACGGCTTCTCTTTCAATCAGCAAAACACTTTTAATAATGGTATGACATTGTTTTTCTTAAATGATAAAGGCCGCTATTATAAGCGATAACAACTCATCTTAAAGCTCAGATTTGCTGTCTTTGCTAGTAATTCTTCTGATGAAATTCTGATTTTCTAATATGCTATAAATAAATATAATAAATATCAGTTATCTAAAGTAGATGCGTTGATAAATATCAAGAAAATACATTTTGTTGTAAATAAGCTACTAAGAAACTCTGTGCGTCGTCTACACAGAGTTTGCGCAGTATTCTCAATTGAATTCGATTAGGGATTAACTTTCACTGTGAATCCGAGAGCTCTAATTCTTTCACCATGTGTAGTTAACCACGATTTGCTGACTGGGGTGAGCTGAGGGGCTTCGGGTTGTAGTGATGGGCGTGCGATTCCATATAGTAAGATACCTTTGAGTGGAAGTTCTTCAGCCTTCAAGCTCTTGATAAAATTAAGATAGGCATGGGTTTCCAGCTTATTGGGCGGTTCTCCATCGGTTTGAAACACGCAGGTTTGTAGCCAAGTGGGGCACAGTGATGTAACGATTTGTAGGTGATGGCGAATTTTTTTTAGACTGATGAGCGTATTGTTAACATGCTGCCTTTCCACGCTGAGCGCACGATCGAACTTGAACCAAACCTCTCCATTCAACTGAGCTATCCGCTTTAATCCGGCTTGTATCGATGGTCGGTGAACTAAGCTGCCATTGGTAATCAGTACCAGTTTTAAATCTTGTAGCGTATCGAAATCTTTCAGGATGCTACCAATTAATTCAACCACGGATTCGAATTCTTTCGCACTGGTCGGCTCGCCATTGCCAGACAAAGCAATATCGTGAATTTTTCTTGCTTCCGGTGGCACATGTTTTTGCATGAAATCGCCATACACCAATTCGTGTAAAAAGGAACGCAACTCGGTTTCCAGTTTATTTAAGTCAATACGCGGTGCGGAGCCACGCTTCAGATCGGGTACCTGACAATAAATGCAACGCCAGTTGCATGCGTTGTTGGGATTGAGATTGATGCCAATGGAAACACCCCCGGCGCGACGTGAGATCACCGGGTAAACATAAGTAAGCCCAGCGCTATCGCGACTATGGTCCGTCGTATTCAATCGTTCAGAGTTTGATTGCAATGTTACAATTCTACCTATTTATTTCGCGCTATTAAAATTGTACGTATGTTAATCACACGCAAACTGGAATTTGATGCTGGCCATCGCATTTCTACACATAACAGCCAGTGTCGCCATTTGCATGGCCATCGCTACATGATTGAAATTACACTATCTGGTAACATTATCGCTGACGAAGGCGTTGCTGAGCAAGGTATGGTCATGGATTTCTCAGAAGTGAAGCGTATTGCCAAATCTGTGTTGGTTGATCAATGGGATCATGCATTCCTGGTCTATTCAGGTGATACAAAGGTATTGCAATTTTTGCAGTCTATCGAGGGTCATAAAACGGTGGTATTGAATGTTCAACCAACCGCAGAAAACTTGGCACTGATCGCTTTTGGCATTTTAGATGAAGCTTATCAGGATAGCTATGGCAATCATCTGCAACTAGAACAAGTGCGTTTATTTGAGACTCCCAATTGTTGGGCGGATGCATTGCGTGGGACACGATAATTTTTAAAAGCGATAATTATGTTCATTGATTCACATTGTCATCTTGATTTTCCTGATCTTGCCAAAGATCTGGATCAATTGCTGCTTAAAATGCAGGAGAATCAGGTTACTCACGCATTATGCGTGAGCGTTAATTTGCCGCATTTCCCTCGAGTACGGGCATTAGCGGAGGCACATGAAAATTTGTTTGCTTCTGTGGGTGTGCATCCTGATTATGAAGATGAAGTAGAACCCACTGCTGCAGAATTAGCCGATCTGGCTCAGCATCTCAAGGTTATTGCCATCGGCGAAACAGGATTGGATTACTTCCGCTTGACTGGCGATTTGGAATGGCAGCGTGAACGCTTTCGTCAACACATTCGCGCAGCACGGCAAGCGAATAAACCTTTGATCATCCACACCCGCTCAGCTGCGGCGGATACTTTGCGCATCATGCAAGAGGAGGGCGCTGATCAAGTGGGCGGGGTAATGCATTGCTTCACTGAAAGCTGGGAAGTTGCGCAACAAGCGATTGCAATGAATTTCTATATTTCATTTTCGGGTATTGTGACCTTCAAAAATGCTGTGGCTTTAAAAGAAGTTGCCAAGAACATTCAACTGGATCGAATGTTGATTGAGACGGATTCTCCCTATCTTGCACCGGTGCCTTTTCGAGGCAAACAGAACCAGCCTGCATTTGTACGCCATGTCGCTGAAGAAATTGCGCAATTGCGGGTCATGAAAGTAGAAGACATTGCAATGGCGACTACTGATAATTTTTTTAACTTATTTAAGGTATCGAGAAATGGACTACCTATCTGTTAAATCGCGCTTTCTATCTGTATTAGGTGTCATGCTTCTATTCTCCCTACCATTCAATGTGTTTGCTGGTATTCAAGATAATTTCTTTTGGGCCATAGAAAAGAATAATTTGTCGGACGTATCCATGCTGCTTAAGAAAGGTGCTAATCCTGATATTCCGAATAAGGAAGGCTATACTCCAATGATGGTTGTTGCACAAACAGAGAACTTGAAACTCGCGCAGATTCTGATCGATGCGGGTGCAAAACTGGATACTCGCAACAAATTTGGTGAAACCGCGATTATGCTGGCTAGCTATCATGGTCGTACTGAAATGGTACGGCTGCTATATATCAAAGGAGCGGAAATCAATCACGCTGGCTGGAATCCTCTTCTGTATGCTGCTTCAGGCGGGCATTTGGATACCATTCGACTGCTTTTGACCGGGGAAGCGAATATTAATTCGACTTCAGACAATGGCACTACGCCGCTAATGATGGCGGTTAGAGGGAATCACTTGGATGCGGCTGCATTGCTGCTTAGCAATGGAGCTGATCTAAACATTAAAAATGAGCAAGGCGACAATGCATTAAATTGGGCAGAAAAAAGAGATCATCAAAGTATCGTAAAATTACTTAAAAGCCATGGTGCATCCAAATAAATCGGAAGTGCTCATGTTGATGCAGAGATCCTGATCATGAAATCTCTGCATGGAAAAGTGGCCATTGTGACAGGAGCGTCAAGAGGGATCGGCTCTGAGATTGCGCTTACTTTGGCCAATGCAGGGGCGAAAGTTGTCATTAATTATGCAAAAAATAAAGTTGCTATCAACAAAGTGTACGCGGCAATTTCAGATGCTGGCGGTGAATGTCAGATCATCAAAGCTGATGTGAGCGATCCTGTTGCGGTACGAAAGCTTTTCGATGCGGCTTCTAAACATTTTGGTCATATCGATATACTCATTAATAATGCCGGAATCCTCCTTTTTAAGGAAATAGCAGATATTCAAGACGATGAATTTGATCACATTGTCGATGTAAATTTCAAAAGTGTTTTTTATACCCTGCGCGAGGCGGCTACAAGGTTGTCCGATCATGGACGGGTCGTAAATATTTCCAGCACGGTCACGCGCTTGATATTATCCAAATATGGTGCCTATGCAGCCACCAAGGCAGCGGTTGAGCAATTAACGCGTGTTTTTGCGCGTGAAATGGGCGAAAGAGGTATTACCGCCAACACTGTTTCACCTGGACCTGTGAATACTGAATTGTTTAGAACGGGTAAAACTGCGGAAGAGATTAAGCGCATGGCTGCCATGGCGGCATTAGGTCGTATTGGAGAAGTTGATGATATCGCCCAAGTTGTGTTATTTCTGGTCAGTGATGAAGCTCGTTGGTTGACGGGGCAGGATATTGGCGTCAATGGCGGCATCTTATAAAAAGTGATGATTCACCATATTTCATGCACAAACAGACTTCATCGAAGTACTATCTAAGTTACCAGCAATTTAGCTATCTTTAACCCAATTCAACAATTTTCTATCAGTGGAGAAACCAATGCTCATCGGCGTGCCTAAGGAAATTAAAATTCATGAATCCCGTGTGGGACTGACTCCGACGGCCGTGCGTGAACTGGTTACCAATGGCCATCATGTGATGGTGCAAAAGAACGCGGGGTCTCAGATTGACTTGGGAGATGATAAATATTTGGCTGCAGGTGCAGAAATCATTGAAACTCCGCAGGAGATTTATGCCAAAGCGGATCTGATTGTCAAAGTCAAGGAACCGCAATCAACTGAGCTTCCGATACTGCGTGAAGGGCAGATATTATTTACCTATTTGCATTTGGCGCCTGATCTGGTGCAGGCTAAAGGATTGATGGATTCGGGTTGTATTGCCATTGCTTACGAAACTGTAACTGATAGCTACGGCGGTTTGCCATTATTGGCGCCGATGAGTGAAGTGGCTGGTCGCATGGCCATTCAGGCCGGTGCGCATGCGCTCGAGCTGGATCAAGGCGGACGAGGCATGTTGCTCGGCGGCGTATCCGGGGTGCCTGCTGCACGTGTCGTAGTTATCGGTGGTGGCGTGGTCGGCACCAATGCTGCACGCGTTGCCATGGGTGTAGAAGCGCATGTAACGGTGCTGGATAAATCCATCCATCGGTTACAACAATTGGATTTTCAGTATGGATCAAGAATCAACACCGTTTTCTCGACAGTGGATGCGTTGGAAGAGTATGTCGCTACTGCAGATCTGGTCATCGGCGCCGTGCTGGTTCCCGGAGGGGCGGCGCCCAAGCTGGTCAGCCGCGAGCTGGTCAGCCGTATGAATCGGGGCGCTGTGCTGGTGGATGTCGCCATCGATCAAGGCGGTTGCTTTGCCACTTCCAAACCTACTACGCTGGCGGATCCTATTTTTACCGTGAATGGCGTGGTGCATTATTGTGTTTCCAATATGCCCGGTGCGGTTGCACGAACTTCTACTTTTGCACTCAATAACGCCACATTACCATTTGTTCTTGCACTCGCGAATAAAGGTTATCGTAAGGCATTGATTGATGACCTGCATTTGCGCAATGGACTGAATGTGTATTGTGGAAAACTGACCTATGAAGCGGTAGCGCGGGATTTAGGGTTGACGTATACATCTGCGGTGGGTGTGCTGGCATAATCAGTAGGAAGGACTTATCTGATGTTTAAGTATAATAGAGCACCACGTCGCAAGCAGAAGGGTATTACTGTGTTTTCAAATGCTGGTTTTCAATCAACTTTCGTCCCAAGAGGTGGGCAGTTGGACCGGTAGAGATTAAAAAGTTACATAATATTAATAATGAATAATCTTCGATTATTTATATCGTTACAGTACAATTCGTCATTTCTGCTCGCTTTTCCATCTAAGGAAACGCTGATTAATTCACCACAAACCAGGGTCTAAGCGAGTGGTTTTGTGATATTGGGTTAAAATTTGCCATATTCTGGCTTGAATTGTGCTATTTC
>JAMXAE010000153.1 GCA_024281695.1 Nitrosomonas sp.
CGGCAAACCCAGGAAGATTCGTTGTGATAACGGGCCGGAAAATATCAGTGGCCCGCTTTGTTGTTGGGCAGAAACTCCAGGTATCTAGCCCGATTACATCCAGCCAGGAAAGCCACAGCAAAATGCCTACGTGGAACGCTATAACAGGATCGTCCGGCATGAATGGCTGGGATGAATGAATTTGCAACCATTGAAGAGGCGCGACTCACTGCGACACAGTGGTTATGAATTTATAATAATGAGCGTCCAAGTATGGCACTTGGAGGTATCACGCCAGCAATAAAGTTGGCAGAAGCTTTTAAGTTAAAACTCTCTACTGCATGCTCCTGTTAAAAATGGAAGGATTACCACCTGAGGGAATGAAGGGAACTTAAATGCCGACTGATGACTTCTTCCATGCTCGCTTAGACCAAATGATTGATCTGCACCACCCCTTGGCGGTGTTGGCAAATCGACTGCCGTGGCCTCAGATCGAAGCAGCGCTTGCACCTGCTTTTGAGCGTAAGAACCGTCAAGGTGAAGTAATGGAGACCTTTGCACGGTCAGAAGTAGATTTAGCTGCACGGAATGCTATAATTTGTTTTTGCATCATAGTGTTGAATTAATTCAATGAGTTTTTCAGAATTTGATGTTACCCGCCCTGTATCCGCAAAGGGAATTTTCTGAACCCAATAGATCAGTCTGATTGACTGGAAACCGATAGAGCAAGCAGTTGCACAACATTATGCACGTGCATCGGACGCCACATGTCGTCCGGCATATCCTGGATTGCTACTGTTCAAGATGCTGTTAGTAGGAATCTGGAATGGTGGTTTTAGTGATGAGTCGGTAGCTAACTCGAATCTGCACGTGATGCGTTTTTTGGGTTTGTGCTTGGAAGATGATGTGCCGGATCATTTCATATTATCTCGTTTCAGAACCCGTCTGACAATTGCTCGCGCATGGGATGGCTTGCTAGAAAAAATTAATCACCCAAATCGGGATGATGAATCAGATGCTCAAACGGCTATGCGCGTTATTGAAGTTATCCAACCTGTTGTAGATACTGAAGCGCGTTGGCTTAAGAAGAACGACAAGTCAGTGTTTGGTTATAAGCAACACACGTTGTTTAATAACAATGGTTTGGTGCTGGCAGTGGAAACCACGGGTGCCAATTGTCATGACAGCAAGCCGCTGCCGCTGCGACAATTACAGCGCAATCATTTAATTACTAAAGTTCGGTATGTTGTGGAACGAACCTTTGGCAGTAAAATTCTGCGTTACTGTGGTCTAGCTAAAGTGCATGCTTGGCATATCTTACAGGCCATGGCATACAACTTGAAAAGACTGCCCAAATTGTACAGTGATCAATCTTCAAAAAATCAGAATTTATAGCGATTCTTAGGACTATAGGAAGTTTTGCAAAGGTCTCCCTATATCTTGCGCTTGTTAAATACAAGATCACCACCATGGTCATCGTAAAAAAATAGAGTGAGGTAATTAGTGATCGACAATTGTGATGGAAGTACTGTTGTCATGTGGGGTGACAGTTCCAATTCGGACTGCAGTATAACCAGCATTTGTGAGTGCGCGTAGACATTCCCGTGTGTGCTCGGCAGGTACTCCGGCTAATAACCCTCCAGCAGTTTGTGGATCGAAGAGTAAGGGGTAGTTGGGGTGTTTTCCAGTATAGGATTGACATTGGATGGCCTGTTTATTGGCAGTGAAAAGTGTGCTTCGGATACCTTGTAAGCTGCAATGTTGAGCACCTTCCATAACTGGAATTGTATCTATTGATATTGATGCACTGGAGTGGGATGCGGATAACATTTCCTGCAAGTGTCCGAGTAAACCAAAACCAGTGATATCGGTACAGCCTCGTGCAGAGAAAGAACGCAGTATTGTTGCTGCGGTGCGATTACTTTGAAGCATATAGGCCAGCGCCTGATCGAGCCAGAGCCCTGGGCAACGAGCGGCCATATTAGCGGCTAGTAAAACACCGCTGCCAATGGGTTTGGTAAGGATCAAACAGTCACCCGGCATTAGTCCGGATTTTGTTAAAGCTTTACCAGAAAAAAGAATTCCATTTACAGTAAGTCCGATGGCCATTTCAGGACCTTCACCGCTATGTCCACCAATCAGAGTAGTGTTCTCATCATTTAAGGTTTTTAACACTCCTTGCATTAAATGCAACAAGGTTTCTTGCATAATGGGTGCAATGCTAAATGGGATAATTGCTGTAACCAAGGCAGAATGAGGCGTTCCACCCATTGCATAAATATCTCCCAAGCTATGAATCGCAGCGATACGACCCAGTAAATAAGGATCTTCTATAAAGCTTCTAAAGAAATCTACTGATTGTAGCCACTGTGTTTTGGCTGGAAGACTAATAATCGCCGCATCGTCACCGAGCTTACTTACAATATTGGAGTTTGGTTGAATATCTAATCGAGATAAAACATTCTGCAGTATGTTGCTATCCACTTTCGCGCCACAGCCCCCGCATCGTATAGATTCTATGTCATCAGTTGAACTATTTCTCTTAACCATGGGCCTTGGATTGAAGCGTGCTATAAATGCACGATCAATATAGTTTTTCCATAACCAGATCCATTTACCACTGGCAAAGAATGGTCCTCGCGAGGCAATAGCATGGCGATTACCGGTGGTTATTAAACTGAGGGAATATTTTTGTGGTTTATAAGTTAAGAGAGGACGATTTTCAAGTCTAGCAAAAATATTTCTAGCCAGAATAGGTCCCTGGCGGACTGCATAGACACCTGCTTTAGGTAACGGTGTGGGCATAAATGCAGCGCTATCACCCGCAGCGAATATATCCGGGTGCGAAATGCAGCGAAGGTACTGATCAATCAGGATGAAACCTTTGTTATCACATTTTAATCCACTTTCTGCTGGCCAAACTTGCGCGCCAGCATGGATAGTCCAAACGGAAAAATCATAGCCGAGGACAGTACCATCATCGAGTATCACTTGATGTTCGTTAATCGAGGTAACGTGCTTCCCGCTAATTATAGCGATGCCTAGTGTTCGTAAGTGACGCTCGAAAAATTTCTGAACGCGCTCATTGTGTGAATTGAGGATATTTTGATCGGCACAAATTAAAGTAAAGTCTGCGTGAATGGAAGTCATATTGCAAAGTTTATAGTGCATGGCCAATAATATCTCGATACCCGCAACTCCGCCTCCAATTATGATAATTCGCTGCGAGCGACGGGATGCTTGAGCTGATTTGATCCATTGGCACCAATTTTGTAGGAACTGCTTGATTGGCTTGATAGAATAACCATGCATTAGGGCGCCGTTAATGTCTTTAAGCGCTGGTTGAGAACCTATATTAATAGACAATAGATCGTAGCGTAGCGATGGATACTGATAGCAGAAAACTTCATTTGCTAGCAGATCAATGTGCTGAACTTCACTGCGAATGAACTGAACACCAGCCCATTGACATAGCTTTCGTAAATCGATGTGACAATCTTCAAACGTATAATGACCTGCAATTAATCCAGGTAGCATTCCCGAATAAGGTGTGAGCGTATCGCTACTGATCAGTGTGACCCTGATGCCAGGGATAGGTTGCATTCCCAGCTTTCTGATTACCGTAATATGGCTATGGCCGCCACCAATTAAACGTAAATCTTTTTTATGCGGTACTACTAAGCCTATCATTAATTAACTTATTCAGATTGCGTTATAGTCAGAAAAATGTGATAGTTCACACCGCAACATTATAAGTTAGTCCATGTCACTATAAATAAAATTAACTGTATTTTTATGGCTTCTAGGGCTAATTAAGTAAGATATTGAAGAGACTAAGATTTGTCATTAAAGTGTGAGTTCCTCATGATTAATGATCTTTTATTTTATTTACTTATGGAGGGTAACAATGAAATCTAGCAAAACTAGTACATTAGTAACTTGTGCTGTGCTTTTATTAGCGACAGGATTGTTATTTGGATGTAAACCCATTATGGACAAGAAACCACTTCCTCCTAAGGAGGAAAGCAAAGAAGTAGCACCGGCAGCAGCTCCAACTCCAGCTCCAGCTCCAGCTCCAGCTCCAGCTCCAAGTGCGGCTGCTGAGCCAGTTACTAAGATTGAAGAAGTGCAAAGTATACAAAGTCTAGAATCTATAGATACGGCACCCTCTACTACTCAAGTACAAGTGGCTGATGATGGGGATGATGTGGTAAAAGTAACGCCTACTATTATGCGTAAAGTGCAGCAAGCACTTATTGACGCAGGATTTAATCCTGGCCCAGCTGACGGTGTTAGTGGTGCTAAAACGAGAATTGCTATCGAAAGTTTTCAGAAACAAAATAATCTACCAACAGGTAAATTAACTAAGAAAACACTACGTGTATTGGGTGTTGATTTCTAAGAAAGAAGGCGACTCCGCTGATTTCTTAAACACCAAGAGCTCTAAGTTCTTGGTGTTTTTGCTTGTAAAAAATTTACTGAAGAAATAAAAATATTATTTGTCGTAGTATTTAATCAAAATTTGTGCTTCATATTGTTAGTGTAGATATATATAAAATATTTGCTATAGAGAGAGTCATGTTTTATAGTTAAACGTTCGAATAAAACGGATTCCAAAGCTTGTTCAGATAATTATAAGATTGTGGATGCTGAACGATGGCTGTTATTGTTTATTGTGTTATCTCTATTTTTAGTTTTTAAATTTCTCAATATTAAAGATATAAGACAAAGTGCAGACTAATTTTTCTTTAATCTGATATTGTTTATTTATCCAGCTAAGCTTTTTAGCTAAGAAAGTGTATTAGCTTTTTGTTATTTTAATCTCTTCGGTTTTAATTCCTCACCTCTTATGGGGCGTAGCTGATTGAGAATCGGTAGCTTGAAGAGTGTACTTAATACCTCGCCGCTTGCGATGGGGTGCTTTATAAGTGTTGATTATTCACTTGCTTTTGAAGTATTTTTGGAGGTTTTACTCATGGGAGTTCCTTTACGTCAACAGATTGCAGTTGGCAGTTATCTAATCAAACAGAAGTTAAGAGGGGTTAAGAAATATCCCTTGGTATTGATGTTGGAGCCTTTATTCCGTTGTAATCTGGCTTGTGCAGGGTGTGGAAAGATTGCGCATCCAGAAGACGTTCTTGATCAGCGCCTCTCTTATGAAGAATGCATGCAGGCAGTCGACGAGTGCGGTGCGCCAATGGTTTCAATTCCGGGCGGTGAACCGCTACTGCATAAGGAAATGCCCCAGATTGTTGCAGGCATCATTAAGCGTAAAAAATATGTTTATTTGTGTACAAATGCCTTGTTGTTAAAGAAGAGGATTGATGACTATACGCCATCGCCCTATTTGACATTCTCAATTCATTTGGATGGCATGAAAGAACGTCATGATGCATCCGTTTGTCAGGATGGCGTTTTTGATCGCGCGGTTGAAGCTATTAAACTGGCGCTGGAGAAAGGTTTTAGGGTGACAGTAAACTGCACCCTGTTTCAGGGAGAAACACCGGAAGATGTTGCTGAATTTCTAGATTATGCAATGGAGTTGGGTGTCGAGGCCGCTACGATTGCTCCAGGATTTAGCTATGAGAAGGCACCTCAGCAAGATGTGTTTATAAAAAGCCAAGATACCAAGATACTATTCCGTGGCATTTTTGAATTAGGTAAAAAACTTAAGCGAAAATGGCGATTGAATCATTCAGCATTATATTTAGACTATCTAGCAGGTAACCAAGATTATAAATGTACGCCATGGGGCAACCCGACACGTAATGTATTTGGGTGGCAAAAGCCTTGCTATCTTTTGTCAGATGAAGGCTATGCCAGAACTTTCAAAGAGCTTCTTGATGATACGCCGTGGGAAAAATATGGTACTGCAAATAATCCGAAATGCGCTCAATGTATGGCTCACTGTGGATATGAAGCTACAGCTGTTGAAGACACTCTGCAGCATCCATGGAAAGCACTGATTACTTCTTTGCGAGGCCCAAAAACCACAGGCGGAATGGTGGCGGAGGCTGTTCCAAAATGGGCAACTGAAGAAAACAAAATCCCAAAGAAGCTTGCAGATATACCCGTGACACTGATTAACAAATAAACGTATTATTATAGAGTGTTGATACTGGTTTCTGAAATCTGCTATGAGCAAGAATGATGGTAGAGTTAATATTATTATATGTATCTGTTTTTGGTGTTTTATGCTGGTGGTCATTACTGTTGCTGCCATGGTGCCCTTGGGGTACACGCGAGAAGCTAGAGGCAGGAATTGCTGAAAATTTTAATGAGGCGGAGGAGCTAAGTAGCATCACAGTATTAATTCCAGCACGTAACGAGGGACCTTATATAGGGCATACCCTCGAAGGAGTAAGAGCGCAGGGAGCAGGTGCGCATATTATTGTGATTGATGACCAATCCGTTGATGATACAGCTGAACAAGCTAAGCGTTGTGGTGCGCAGATTGTGTCTGGGATTACGCCGCCAGTCGGTTGGAGTGGTAAGCTATGGGCGCTTGAGCAGGGATTGCGAAAAGTTAGAACGCCCTACACGTTATTGTTGGATGCAGATATTGAATTGGTGCCGGGAATCGTTACTCAACTTCAGAGAAAAGCACGTGATGAAAATCTTGCGCTTGTGTCATTGATGGCGGAACCACCTATGAAGAGTTTCATAGAGCGTTTATTGATGCCTGCTTTTATATTTTTCTTTAAATTGTTATATCCATTTCGATTAGCAAATAAGCCGACATCACGGGTGGCTGCAGCAGCGGGTGGATGTATTCTGGTTGAAACTCAGGTTCTGCGCTCTATTGGGGCCTTTGCCAATTTGCATAACGCGCTGATTGATGATTGTACTTTAGCTGCGCATATCAAACGTACAGGCTTACGCACCTGGGTTGGACTTAGTCATGCAGCAAGGAGTCATCGTGGCTATCAAGAGTTAATGCCGATCTGGGAAATGGTGGCTCGTACAGCTTATACTCAATTGAAATACTCGCTGTTTCTACTGGTCATTTGCACAGTAGTTATGATATCGATGTTTTGGGCAGCACCGCTAGGATTTCTAATGCTGTCCGCTCAAGAATTTTATATGCTGAGTATCCTAGCGTGGATGGCTATGTTTTTTACATATATACCCACTTTAATTTATTATCAACGTTCTCTACTTTGGGGGTTTACATTGCCCATTATTGGCACTTTGTATCTTGCGATGACTTGGACATCAGCGCTGCGATACTGGCGTGGAGAGCGTGCTTGTTGGAAAGATCGTCGATATGAAAGTAAAACAAATAATTAGATTAATAGCG
>JAMXAE010000154.1 GCA_024281695.1 Nitrosomonas sp.
TTTGATGGAAAAAGATCAAGTTGCTCGATTTTCTTTATTAACATACCGCCTATTGAAGCTGCTGATCCAAAATAACGATTGATGCAGTTTCTCAGGGTCGACTATTTACTGTGATTTTCACAGCAACAAAAAACCGCCTAGAAAGGCGGTTTCTGCTTTTTTACTATATATGATGAAGCTATTTTTATTATTTATAATTCTTTAATTAGTGTCCTGGTTTGCTAGTGCCACCAAATGGACGTGGATCCTGTCCTTCTTTCAGGCAATTGCCATTACCATCTACTCCGAATTTACATTCACCGGTAGCATTCGGATCGCCCATATCGGCATTTGAACAAGCAGTTAAAAATACTACTAAAGTTGCAGCAAGAATTGATAATTTCATCGTTTTAATTTCCTTTAATAAATTTACTATCATTTAAACCTGGATTTTTAGTATATAACGAAACTGATAAAATACTCAAGCACATAGCATTACTATTCACACTATCGCAACCAGTTTTAATGTTAAAACATCCGGTTAATGAACAAATCAAGGGATATAAGGATTGATCAGTTTGCACATTCCATTCATTTTATTTCCCCTTCAGATTAAGATTCAGAGATTTTTCTACTCAATGGACTCACATAGGCTAAAACGAGCCAAAGCTAGCAATTGCGAAGAATCTCAATCAGGTGATTACCATACTTATCTAGCTTGCGCACACCAATACCTGTCACTTGGCGTAACTCATCTTCTGTCTGTGGGCATAAGCGTACAAGCTCGCGTAAAGTGGTATCATGAAAAATTACATACGCTGGGACTCCATGTTCCTTCGCTGTTTTTGCACGCCATATTCGCAACTGTTCCCAGAGGTGGCGTTCTGTCGAGTCCAGCAATGCAAAATCATCCCCTTGTCGGCTTTCTGAGAATCGTTTTTGTTTTGTTTGTTGACGCAAATAGACGGTTTGCTGTCCTTTCAGCACAGCACGACTGGCTACAGTAAGATTCAGGCTACCATGACCTTCATTATCTGTTGTCAATAAACCTAGCGCTACCATTTGCCGGAATACAGCACGCCAGGTTCTCTCGTGCAGGTCTTTACCAATACCAAACGTACTGACTCTATCGTGATTCCATTCCTTTACACGCTGCGTTAAATTACCGCGCAAAACGTCAATCAAATGTCCCGCTCCAAAATTCTGCCCAGTTCGATAAGCGCAGGATAAGGCTTTCTGAACCTCTACGGTGGCATCCCAGACTTGCGGTGGATTTAAACAAACATCGCAATTACCGCATGCCGTAGTGTCATCCGTAGTTTCACCAAAATAACGCAATATGCGGAAACGTCGGCAGGTGGTTGTTTCGCATAGCGATAGCATAGCTTCCAGTTTGCGGGCAGCAACTTGTTTAAATTTGAGTTGCGCTTCCGATTCTTCGATCATGCGCCGCTGCTGAATGACATCGCCAAGACCGTACACCATCCAGGCATTGGCCGCTTGTCCGTCGCGCCCGGCACGACCGGTTTCCTGGTAATAACCTTCAATGCTTTTGGGCAAATCCAAATGCGCGACAAAACGCACGTCCGGCTTATCAATTCCCATACCAAAAGCTATTGTAGCAACCATGACAATACCTTCCTCGCGCAGAAATCTTTCCTGATTCAGACTACGTTCCTGCATGCTCATGCCGGCGTGGTAGGCAACCGCGCGCAAACCCTGGGCGGTCAACCACGCAGCTGTTTCCTCGACTTTTTTGCGTGACAGGCAATACACGATACCGGCATCGCCGGAATGTTCCGTTCGCAGGAAAGTCAGTAATTGCGCCCGACTGTTGGTTTTGTCGATAATTTGATAGCGGATATTCGGACGATCAAAACTGGAAACAAAAATCCTGGCTTCATCCAATCCAAGCCTCTCAATAATCTCCTTACGGGTATCCATATCTGCCGTTGCCGTCAGCGCAATACGCGGCACGTCCGGAAAACGTTCATGCAGTACCGATAGTTGGATGTATTCCGGGCGAAAATCATGCCCCCATTGCGAGACACAATGCGCTTCATCTATTGCAAACAAAGCTATAGGAATGCGTGCGATTAGATGCAAAAAACGGGTAGTCAACAACCGTTCCGGAGCTACGTACAGAAGATCATACTCACCAGCTAGCAGTTTTTGCTCAACTATGATGGCTTCCTGAGACGATAATGAAGAATTCAGTACCGCAGCACGTACACCAATCTCATGCAACGCTGCAACTTGATTCTGCATTAATGCGATCAATGGAGAAATCACTACGGCGACACCATCCCGCAATAAAGCTGGGATTTGATAGCAAAGTGACTTACCGCCCCCTGTTGGCATGAGTACCAAACAATCTCCACCGTTTGCAAGATGCGCAATAATTTCTGCTTGCTGCCCACGAAAAGCAGGATAACCAAAAACTTCTTTGAGTATACTAAGTGCTTTAGGCATTAAAAAGACAGCGACTACTTATTTTCAATTTTCTTCAATCTCAAGAACCACATTTTGACCATCCTGTAGGCACAGGTAAGAAAACAACTCTCAAAAATAAAAACCCTATCAACAGATTCATCTTCTTGGTTTTATATAGAAACAAGGCCTTGTCTCGGATAATTGATGAGTATCATCGTTTATATTTAAAACCATGCATCTAACTTTTACGAATCATGAAGACTTACCCTATGATAATACAGTAGAATGTTGCCCCGTGTACTTGCATATTGATATTTAACCAGCTCTTTACATCAATCTTATATCGTTTCAAATTATTCATTGTGCTGTGCTGGTATAATTCTATCTAAAGGTATCTTTATTCTGTTATATAAAATTTGTGACGCTAGTCTGGAGAGAAAAATGGTGGTAGCTGATGTTTTGAAATTGATTCAAGACAATGAAGTCAAATTTGTTGACTTACGTTTTACAGATACAAATGGAAAAGAGCATCATGTAACTGTACCTGCACATACCTTTGATGCAGACAAATTTGAAGATGGCCATCCTTTTGATGGATCATCAATCGGCGGTTGGAAAAGTATTCAAGCATCCGATATGTTATTGATCCCCGATCCAGATACCGCCAATATGGATCCCTTCATGGATGAGCCGACATTGCTGATGACCTGCGATGTGGTCGAACCAGCGGACGGCAAGGGCTATAGCCGGGATCCACGTTCATTAGCGAAGCGTGCCGAAATTTATTTAAAGTCGACCGGTATCGGCGACGTTGCCTATTTCGGCCCGGAACCTGAATTCTTCATTTTCGATTCCGTGCGCTGGCATACCGACATGTCCGGATGCTCGGTCAAAATTGAATCCGAGGAAGCGGCCTGGAGTTCAGCGATTAAATACGAAAGTGGTAATATCGGCCACCGCCCTGCAATCAAAGGCGGATACTTCCCTGTGCCCCCCGTCGACTCACTGCAAGACATTCGCTCTGCCATGTGCATTACCTTGGAAGAAATGGGTATTGGCGTTGAAGTACATCACCATGAAGTCGCTACTGCGGGCCAATGCGAAATTGGCACACGCTTCAACAGTCTGGTTAAACGCGCGGACTGGAATCAAATCCTTAAATATGTCATACACAATGTTGCACATTCCTATGGTAAAACAGCGACTTTTATGCCAAAACCTATCGTAGGCGATAATGGTTCTGGTATGCATGTGCATCAATCCATATGGAAAGATGGCAAGAATCTGTTTTCTGGGAACGGTTATGCAGGCTTATCAGAAATAGCGCTTTTTTATATTGGAGGCATCCTCAAACACGCTAAGGCGCTCAATGCTATTACCAACCCTAGTACCAATTCGTATAAACGACTAGTAGCTGGATTTGAGGCGCCTGTTAATCTTGCCTATTCAGCCAGTAATCGCTCAGCTGCGATTCGCATTCCACATACAAGTAGCCCTAAAGGACGACGAATTGAAGTGCGTTTTCCTGACCCAACTGCCAATCCATACTTGGCATTTACTGCACTCATGATGGCTGGTCTGGATGGCATCCAGAATAAGATACACCCCGGCGATCCAATGGATAAAAATCTCTATGATCTACCGCCGGAAGAAGCCGCTAAGGTACCTAATTCTTGTGCTTCATTAGACGAAGCCCTGGAATGCCTGGATAAAGATCGTGATTTTCTAATTCGCGGCGGTGTATTCTCTAATGACATGATTGATGCATATATTCATTTAAAGATGGATGAAGTTACATTATTGCGTATGACAACACATCCCGTTGAATTCGATATGTACTACAGCCTATAATCAGAAAAGAACAATTATCGGAGAAAAACTATTGGTTATAAAAAAATACAGATTAATGTGATAGCCAATAATTTTTCTGAGGCTTTAAGATAACACTAAGCTATTTTCTCAAGAAAATTATATTAGCTATTTTAACAAAAAGGATTTATTAGCTCTTTTTTTACTTTTCCTCTGAAAGATTATTGATAAACTGATCAGATTAGTTTCAATTGCTGTCATATTTTCTCTATTAAAGGCATGGAAATTAGAACATTAGTTATCCTATTGGTCTTAATTCTATTAGGTTCTACACCCAAGGCCATCGCTGGAACGAGCATATATAAGCATGTTGATAAAGATGGCAATATTACCTTTACCAATCGCCCTATCAAGAATGCGCAAAAATTCTCTGCAGCCTCTTTTCCTAAAGACACTCAGCCAAGCCAATCAAGGTCACGATTGAATTCTCCTCGTGTAAATGATATTACACAGAAAGAGCGTAATACTATGCGTCGCCAAATTCTGGAAAAAGAGCTAGAGACTGAAGAAAAGCTTCTCGCCGACACACAAATTTTCCTCGCCCAAATCAACAATAGTCATGAGTCAAGTCCTCATCAAGAAAAAGTTGTGCAATTAAAAAACAGATTATTCTTACACCAAAGAAATATAACGGCATTGAAGAAAGAGCTTACTAAGCTATAAATATGCTAAAAATCATTCACGATTATACGTCTTCTATGAGCACAAATTATTTTTTGTTTATCACTTTGGTTTTTTTTTCATATGGGACCCAAGCCGGCATATACAAACATATCGATGAACGTGGCAATGTAACCTATTCAAACGTACCTTCTCAAAATTCAAGAAAAATAGATCTACCTCCTATTGTCGTAGTTCCTGCTGTTGATTCTGACGGCATAGAAGAAAGAATTACAATAAGAAGAGAGAATGCCAGAATTGAAGAACAACGTGAATTAGTCGAAAATAAAATATTAGAAGAAGAAAAGCGTCTAAATGAAGTAAAAAATGAATACAAAGATGGTGTTCCAGATAGATTGGGTAGTGAACGCAACTACCAGAGATATCTTGATCGGGTTGAGAGACTGAAGGAAGAAATCAATGTGCGCGAAAAAAATCTAAGTGTGCTAAGACGAGAACTCAAAAATCTACCAGAGAAGAACAAAAACAATTAACTGTTACATAGACAACTCCACCATAACTGGCGCATGATCGGAAGGACGCTCCAATTTGCGCGTAGTCTTATCCACCACACATGCTGCACAAGCCCTGGCTAGCTCGTTATTTAATAAAATATGATCAATACGCAGCCCCCGATTCAAGCGAAAAGCCATCATACGATAATCCCACCATGTATAAGATTTCTCAGGTTGTTCGAATAAACGAAAGCTATCAGTAAATCCAAGATTAAGTAGTTCATTAAAAGCCATTCGTTCCGGTTCACTACATAATACTTTACCTTCCCACATCTTGGGATCATAAACGTCACGATCCTCAGGGGCAATATTAAAATCACCCATTAACACCAATTTCTTATGATTTTTTAATTCTTGTTGTAACCATCTATTTAAAGCAAGCAACCACTTTAATTTATACTCATACTTCGATGATTCAACGTTGTCGCCATTAGGAACATATATAGAAACAACTCGTATATCTTCATACGTAGCGGCAATCACTCTTCTTTGTTCATCGTCAAAACTAGGCATAGCAGTTACGATCTCACTACCCTTCTGTTTACTGAGAATTGCGACACCATTATAGGTTTTCTGCCCAATAAAAATAGATTGATAGCCAATTGATGCGATCTCACTCTGTGGAAAATTTTCATCCAATAATTTAGTTTCTTGCAAGCACAGCATATCAGGCTGATTGGCCTCCAACCAATCAATAACTTGTGGTAGTCTCACTTTTAGTGAGTTTACATTCCAGGTTGCTAATTTCATACGAATTATTTCATCTCATACAACATTTATACTTATTGATTCAATTATGCATCGCAACCAATGCCCAATATCCGCTATTTCTTGTTGACATACTGTATGTTCCATAAGGTATTCATGCCATTCAAGTGAATAGCCAGCAATTATTAACTTTTCTCTTGAAGCAGCCGCGTAAGATATGGGTATCACGGAATCATAAGTGCCGTGAGCCATAAATATAGGTATTGAAGCATTAACAGCACAGGCTTCTGTTGAGAGTGTCTCTACAAGAGGTAAGTAGCAAGACAAAGCTATTATTCCTGCAAGCGGATTGACCTGACGTAAACCCACTTGCAGTGCCATCGCACCACCTTGTGAGAATCCCGCTAGGAAAATATTTTTTGAGGCTATGCCGCGTTGAATCTCTCTTTCAATCAAAGCATTTATCGCTTTTTGTGAACTACGTATACCGGATTCATCTTGATGATTATTGAAATCAGGGCAAAAAATATCATACCATGCGTGCATTATATAATTATTGTTTATACTTACTGGACGTTTTGGTGCGTGTGGAAAAATGAAGCGGATAGGTCTATCAGGCAACAGCAATATTTCCAGTTCGCTGACTATCGGTACAAAATCATTTCCATCTGCACCCAAACCATGTAACCAAATAACTGTATAAGTAGGGTTTGCATTTGTTTCGATTTCAATGACAGCTAATAAATCTGTAGATTCCATATTCATATAAAAAGTATTTTATATCGACATAAAAAAGATAAAGAGAATTACTTAATCGATCAAATCTCCCATCCAGCCAGTGAAGAAGCAACAATGATCTTCTTTTAGTATAAAAGATAATTCTCTCATAGCGTTGTATATAAAACAGCTAATCTTTTATAAAAGAAGGGAGCCATATTTCCACTAATAAGCTAAAACTATTTATGACTAGGTATTAGATAGTGTAGTCACGAAATAAGGCATATGAGATTCTTGTAAAAAACGAAAGGATTTCATATCAGCCATTCACATCGCAGACACGACATATCAGACGAAGTTTGATCACTGCTTGAGGTACATTTACCAGGCCGCCAAGG
>JAMXAE010000155.1 GCA_024281695.1 Nitrosomonas sp.
TAGGTAAAGAAGATTGGAGAATTTGTGCAGTATCTATATTGATTATTTAAGGGGAATAAAATGAATAAAAACAATTTATTGGTATCCGGGAGTTTGTGTGCGTTTCTGATGATGTCGAATGCCTACGCGATTCCTTTGCTTAAATTTGATAATTTAGATAATGGCGGTTTTGGTGATTTGGTGATGTTGCCCAATGATGATGGATCGAGTAGTGAATTAAATCTACCATTTGATATTAATTTCTTTGGAAGTAATTATGAAAGTTTTTGGGTAAATAACAACGGTAATATTACTTTTGGAGGTGCGCTTGGTTCGTATACTCCAGAGCCTTTCCCTCTGAGTTTCTTTAATCCAATGATTGCTCCGTTTTGGGGGGATGTGGATACTAGATGCTTTACTTGTGGATCAGTTTTTGTCGGATCGCCTAACGCATCTACTGTTATGGTAACTTGGAATGATGTTGGTTATTTTTCTCAAAAATCTGATCTTACGAATAATTTTCAATTATTACTTCATGATCAAGGTGCGGGTGATTTTGATATTGAGTTTCGCTATGATCGATTAGAATGGACTACTGGTGACGCTAGCGGTGGTTCCGGTGGGTTAGGCGGAACTCCTGCACAAGCGGGGTTTGATGCAGGTGATTTTGTAAACTATTTCATGTTACCTGGATCAAGAACAAACGCGATACTAGATCTTCAGAATACGACTAATGTCTCTGGTGGGGATCCTGGTTTGTGGTCTTTTGCTATACGAAGTGGTAACGTGCCTGGGACAACACCTGAAAATCCTCTTGTTCCAGTAATTCAAGATGATGGTTATCAGTTTGATTTTAATGTAAATCTGAATCAGACAATATTTATTGATCCCGATGTGGCAATCGGGTATGAGTATGTCGTGGATGATGGGCCTAATTTTGCCTCCGTATTAATTCCTAGCGCCTTGCCCAATGGTGATAATACATTTGAGTTGAATGTAAATAATATAACCTATGATTTATTGGCAGGTAGCGTGTTTGATTTTACAAGTCTAGACCCATTCGGTTTTAATCACTTTAGCATAGCAGGTATTGATACTACGGAAATGTTGGATCCAAATAATCCTTTTGCTTTTGTAACAGGCTTGACTTTTGTTGATAGTGGGATTGTGAGTATGAGACAAATTCCTATAACCACATTTGTAACGCCTGTTCCTGAACCAGAAACTTATGCAATGCTTCTTGCCGGCCTTGGTTTTCTGGGTTTAAGGATTTATCGTCACAAGAAAGTTTAAAGCTGAATCTAATTTTTGTGGAGGGGACTAGAATTTCGTGCAGATGAAGAAAATTTAATGGTTTACTCTCCTCCCTCTTTAACTTCCTAAGACCCACCGCTTTATGGATTCTCAGAAAACTGGGGTAGTATATTGCAGTCCTGATTCTTAGTGACTAGGCTGCAATATACTTGATATTTCTGCAAACGCTGTCTTCTTTTGAAGGAAATTATAGAAATTCAGATCGTTGAGAATAATAGAGTGATTTTCCCTTATTTTTTGCAAAACGACCTGAAAATATTTACATTAATACACTTTGCTGTTTCTGAAAAAGCTGGGTAAGCTATTTATCTTTTCAACGCTGCAAGCTGTTCTTTTAGCGATTTTATTTCTTCTTCTGCGCGGATTTGCGGTGTAATGTCATATTGAACGCCCAGAAAATAGAGTAAATTTCCTTTGGAATCGAAAAGCGGCGACATGAGTAAATGATTATAGAACAGCTCACCGTTTTTGCGATAATTTCGCAGAACGACCTCGATCGGTTTTTTATTTTTGATCGCTTCGCGTAATTGAAACACCCCTTCTTGACCGTGCTCATCGCCTTGCAAAAAGCGGCAGTTCTTGCCGACGGTTTCGGCTAATGTGTAGCCTGTAATTGCTTCGAATGCTTTGTTAACATAGACCAATGGCATGTCGGGCTGATCGGGATCGGCCAGCGATACGCCATTGACACATGAATCGAGAATCTTGGATAGTACTTGTGGAATTAATCCAGGGTCTTTTTCAACGATGAAATCCATGATTTTTCTCCAGGTTGTTCAATAGATAAATTACTTTAATTTGGCCTGATCGGCTTCAATCAGTTTCTTAATGTTATGTACTGTTCTTTCGGTGCCATCCTGAACCGCGATACGAACGAGTTTCTCAAAAGGCCGTACGTGTAAATCAAGACTAAGCAGTTCGAATATGAAGGTAATTTTGCTATCTGAAGGATTGATCGATTCAATGACATAATCACATCGATAGGGATTGGAAATGCCTTCGAAGCAAACACGCGTTCCCTCGTCAAAAGCTTTCACTTTGAATGTCGATTCAGAGCGATTGCCTTGATCAAGGCGAACCTGCCGGCATACTGTTCCTAGTTTGACCGGGCCATCGGTGAGCTTTTCCAATTCCTTGACTTCAGGGGACCATCGGGGATAATTAGTCATCAAATCAGTGCCAATAAAATTGAAAAGCTGATCCGATGGAGTTCTTACGATGGTGCTGGCCTTACCGATAACAGGGGTGTCTTTAAACAAACCAAGCATTATGTTCCTCCTGCGTAGTGTAAACTAAACCAAATAAGTATCTATTCCTGCAAGCAATAGATCATATTGTACTTCCACGATTTCCTTGATGGCCAAGGCAGGAATCCCTGTGACCAAGTTGCCTTCCGCAACGAGCCATCCGACCGCATCCGATGCGCCAAGATTGACGATGTAACCTAAATTCTGATGGAGATAGGGTTCTAACAATCCGGGAAAACCGGCATGACGCAAAATATTGCGCGCAATCAGTTTACCTTTGCGAACCGCAGATTGCGCCGATACGGCATTTGAACCTAGCGATTGGTAATAAGAACAATCGCCGGCTGTGAAAATATTGGGTAGAGGCATCTTGTCAACGGTAATTTGTCCGAAGGCATTCGCGGTTAAAATATTTTGCCGTTTTTTTCCTAGAAAAAGCAATGTCAGATCGGAAGGCCGTTCATATTGATTTTTAGTTTCTTTTTCGGTTAACAAAATCTTCCCGGATTGCTGTTCGCGGTAATGGGTATTGGGGTAGAAGGCAATATCCAATTCGTGCATGCGGGATTCTGCATAAACGCCAAAACCATCGGGGAATTGATTCAAGACATGTTCTCCCGAATGAATCAATTGCAGTTTTGCTTTGCGTTTGATGCGATTGAGAAATTGATGTATTTCAAACAAAAATTGAATGCCGGTCGCACCGCCACCCACGATGGAAATAACGCATTCCGGCGAACTGCTTATATTTAACCGCTGTGTCAGCAGATCGGAACCGCTTGTTTGGATGAAGTCAGACAAACTCAATGTTTCCTTAGCATTCTCGTTCTCTGTATCAATAGGGTTACAACCGGTTGCAATAATCAGATAATCGAAATCCAACGCTTCTTCGTTGACGATTAATTGCCTTTTATCTTGGTAGCTCGATAGCGTATCCGGATCAAAATCCACATTTGCTTGAATGAACCGGCATTCAAAGCGTTTGCAAATGTCCGCGAATGGCACCAACAGATCCGTAAGGGGGTAGCGGAAGGTTTCATGCAAGTGCGTTATTTTTAGATGATGCTCGTGCGGATCGATGAGTGTTACATCGGTTTCCGGTGAAAATTGCAACAGATTGGTCAAAGCGGCAAGGCCTGCATAACCACCCCCAACGATGATTACTTTGATTTTCTTTTTTCTCGATATATTAAACGGCAATAAAGCCACAGCATCTCCTCACTGCTAGCGTTTTCAGGCCACTAACACCGAATAGACTAACACAAAAAATTCGAATTTCAATGTGAAATTAAATCTGCACGCCAATTCCGTATGGCCCAAGACCAGAATGCTGCAATATCGCTTTCCAGGATTTCATCAGGCGGTTTCTGACCGAGGAAACGCAGTGTCTCAACCAATTGCGGCAATGCCTTATCAAGATCGATGGGGGCGGCGTGGGTCTGTTTGCTGAGCTTCTCGCCGGCAGCATTGGTGGCGACGGGCAAGTGCATATACCGCAGGCGTGGATACCCTAAGAGGCGTTGCAAGTAAATTTGCCGCGGCGTTGAGTCGAGTAGATCGGCACCGCGTACGATATGCGTGATCCGTTGGTCGGCGTCATCGGCAACGACAGCCAATTGATAGGCATAAACGCCATCCGCCCGGCGCAGCACGAAATCGCCGATGTCTCTAACAAGCTGTTGGCTATAGGATCCGGTAACCCGATCCTGAAATTCAATGGTTTCGTCATTTGTCAGGATACGCAGCGCATACGGTTTTTCTTGCGCAAGGGGATTGTGGCGGCAGGTTCCCGGATAAATCGGGCCGTTGATGCCGACAATGCTGGAATCGGCTATTTCCTTGCGCGAGCAGGTGCAGGGGTAAAGCAAGCCTTGCCGGATTAATTCGTGCAGCGCTTCTTGATAAATGTCCGTGCGCCGACTTTGGTAGACGACGGATTCGTCCCATTCCATACCCAATGCATCCAGCGTGCGTAAAATAGCGTCGGCGGTGCCTGAAACGGTGCGTGGCGTATCGATATCTTCGATTCTGACCAGCCATTGGCCGTGATGATACTTGGCGTCGAGATAGCTGCCCACTGCGGCGACCAGGGAACCGAAATGCAGCGGCCCGGTCGGCGATGGTGCGAATCTTCCACGATAGGGTGCGATATGGGGTGTGTTATTGTTCATAAATGACGGGCGATGCGGATGATGAAACGGCGATAGTACGCTGTAGTCCAAGGCTAATAGTCTATAATGCGGGAGGCGCGGAATTGGTTGTTTTTCCGCCGCCGCTAACCACGATATTTTAGTCTTCCATCATGCATATTCATATACTCGGCATTTGCGGCACCTTCATGGGCGGAATTGCGGCAATCGCACGCGAATCCGGTCATCGCGTGACCGGCTGCGATCAGGATGTCTATCCACCGATGAGCACGCAACTGGAGTCGCAAGGTATCGAGCTGATTTCCGGTTATTCGCCCGAGCAGATCGCATTGCAACCCGATGTTTTCGTAATCGGTAATGTTGTCACGCGCGGTAATTCGTTGATGGAGGAAATTCTCAACCGGAATCTGCCCTACACATCGGGGCCGCAATGGTTATCGGAAAATGTTTTAAGACATCGCTGGGTGTTGGCGGTTGCCGGGACGCACGGTAAAACCACCACTAGCTCGATGTTGGCGTGGATTCTCGATTATGCCGGATTGCAGCCCGGTTTCTTGATTGGCGGTATACCCGAGAACTTCGGTATTTCCGCACGTATGGGCGCGATGAGTCCTGACGAGCATTCGCCTTTTTTTGTCATTGAGGCGGATGAATACGATACCGCATTTTTCGATAAACGCTCCAAGTTCGTTCATTATCATCCCAGGACGGCGATTCTTAATAACTTGGAATACGATCATGCCGATATTTTCCCCGATTTGCCTGCGATACAGCGCCAATTTCATCACTTGGTGCGAACGATCCCAGGCAATGGCTTGATCGTCGCCAACGCCGGTGACGGGAATGTGCAACAGGTGCTGCAGCAAGGCTGCTGGACAGCGGTTGAAGCATTCGGTGTTGAAAGCGGCTGGCATGCCAGATCGCGGGCAAACCATGCGTTTGAAGTTTTATTCGACGACACCGTTTACGGCTGCTTGCAATGGAGTTTGCTAGGCGAGCATAATCGCATGAATGCACTGGCCGCGCTGATTGCCGCACGTCATGCCGGAGTGCCGGTCAAGCTGGGTATGGAGGCGTTAGCGCAGTTTAGAAACGTCAAACGCCGCATGGAGAATCGTGGTTCGGTTAACGGTATTACCGTATACGATGATTTTGCACATCATCCGACTGCGATTCAAACCACCGTGAGCGGTTTGCGCGAGTATGCCGGACGCGAAAGAATTATCGCCGTACTGGAACCGCGTTCGAATACGATGAAAATGGGTGTTTGGCAGAATAAGCTGGCGGATAGTTTACGCGATGCGGATCATATTTTTTGTTTTACCCGTGACGCACAATGGGCCAACAGCGCTTTAACTTCGCTGGGCCCGAAGTCGGATTGCTGCGACGATTTCGATCAGTTGGTGCAATGCATCGCCACGATAGCGAGGCCGGGAGATCATATTCTGGTCATGAGCAACGGCGGTTTCCGCGGTATTCACGACAAAATACTCAAGGCATTGCAAAACAGTTAAGTCGGTGTGGAAAGGGGTTTATTCACCCTCGAATGCACACAATGCAAATACCTTGTGACCGAGTTTCTCCAAACGTGCCCGGCCGCCGACATCGGGCAAATCAATCACAAAGCAGCACTCAACCACGACGCCGCCCATATCCTGAATCAATCCTGCCGCCGCTTCGGCTGTGCCACCGGTGGCGATCAAGTCGTCGATCAGCAATACGTGATCTCCGGGTTGAATGGCATCGACGTGCATTTCAATCCGGTCGCTGCCGTATTCCAGTTGATAATCCCTGCCGATTGTTTCCGCCGGTAATTTGTTTTGCTTGCGGATCGGCACAAAACCCTTGCCCAATTGGTAGGCCACCGGTGCGCCGATGATGAAACCGCGCGATTCGATTCCGGCTACTTTGTCGATTCTCGCCGTGTCGTAGCGATGCGCGATTTCTTGGATCGTGGTGCGCAGTCCGATGGGATCTTTCAATAAGGTGGTAATGTCGCGGAACATGATGCCCTGATGAGGGTAGTGCGGCACGGTGCGGATACGTGATTTGATTGGCATGATAGAGGCGAATTTATTTGTTAAATGAAAAAGGCCTCAACCTTTTCAGGTTGAGGCCTTTGGATGACACTTCAAAAGTTACATGAAATCAAATTTTAGTGATCCATGCCGCCTTTTGCGTCAAAGCTAGCTGGTGCTTTAACCTGGGTCATGATGTCATCGTTCCATTTGCCTTCAACGGTCATATGAGCGGCAGCACCCAACAATACGGCTTCGATCAGGTTGTGGCTCAGATAAACGTGCAAACCAGGTTGATGGAATTCATACGCTGCGGCAACTGCGGCACCTGCAGGAACAAACCAGGTTTCCTGGCTGGTCAGCGGTACGTCGCTGAATGAGCCGCCTACCCAGTACAGATCACCGTGACCACCGATCAGATGCGGATAGGAAGGACGGTTAGCTTGAGAGTGGATAAACAGAACTTTCT
>JAMXAE010000156.1 GCA_024281695.1 Nitrosomonas sp.
ACCAGACTGATTGCATCTAATTTGAATTCTTTCGTGCACTGCTTCCTCATTACCATTTCTTCCTCCAGTTAAGCTATATTTTCTCTTAATTGGAATGTCCGGTTCCAGTAAACCAGGTCACAATCGCCTTAACAAGATTGCCAAATCCCATGGTATTTTGCAGCGGTGCACTTTTATCAAGGAAGTGAAATCACTGTGCCTGAATATTCGGCACTACCCGTCACGTAACGAAAGAGCGAAGGTGAAACAGGCACTGAAGCGACTCAGAACCATTGCAGGTATTTGATGCGGAAGCTCAAAATAGAATTCCACAGTACTGCCTATTCGAATGCTATCCAAAGGATTTTACTATATGAACACATACTGAAATCGGATTACCGAATGACCAGAAAGACGCCATCGGTGATCGCATCAATCTGTTGATGGCGGCCGCTGCCACCTGGAATCTGAAACAATGGCTACTAGCCATTTCTTGGTTCTTCTTCTCGTGGCGAAAACTGCAAGTTTCACGAATTCTTTGAGGAAGAAGTTCAAATTGCCTGATCTTGTCTTTATTAACACACCGCCTTTTGAAACTACTGATCCAAGATTGCGATTGACACCGTTTTTCAGGGGCGACTAATTAATGTTTGGGCTGTAGTAGACCAGATTAAATTTGAATACAAGATTCCTAGCTCTTGTTTAAGCACTCCATAAAAGTACGCCATAATCAATCTGAATTTACATTCTTTGAGAAACCATGGAAATGATCCTTTAGCAAATACCCTTGCATTTCCTTAAGACGTGTATAGCCTGATTCCAAAATTTTTCAATGCCGTTTATGTGATTCTTATCCTGTGCAAATAGTCTGGAATGGTCAATCCGTTTATGGTAAAGATAATTATGTCGAGTACATTGTAACTGCGATAACAGTTTGCATAAACTATGTACTGTATGTTGTCAGGCGATATTTTCTAGTAATGAGCGGTGGTTTAACGCTTCTGTCTCCGTATTATCTTCCAACAACCCTCATATAAAGAACCCTAAGCTAATCTACCTACTTCTACTGCAGCCCCTAGTGTTTTATTACAGTCTCTATTAGAGTATCTTCTGTAGAAGATTGTAAAGATGGTTGTGTAATTGGAGCAGAAAGAAGTTCAGGTTTATGCTCCAGTGCTAGATCAAGAACTTGATCAATCCACCTAACCGGATGAATAGTAATCTGATTCTTCACATTCAAAGGAATGTCAGTTAAATCTTTTACATTCTTCTCAGGAATAATTACTGATTTAATGCCACCACGATGCGCAGCTAATAACTTTTCTTTTAAACCACCGATAGGAAGCACCTCGCCTCTTAGAGTAATCTCACCGGTCATTGCCACATCCGCTCTCACAGCGATATCTGTCAGAATCGACACCATTGCAACACAAATACCAATCCCTGCACTTGGTCCATCTTTGGGTGTAGCACCCTCTGGAAGATGTATATGAATATCGTTCTTCTGGTAAAAATCTGCGGGTATACCCAATAGATGAGAACGGCCTCGTACTACAGATAAAGCAGCTTGAATAGATTCTTGCATCACTTCTCCAAGCTTTCCTGTAGAAATAGTTTTTCCTTTTCCTGGTAGTACAACGGCTTCTATAGTTAACAGCTCACCACCAACTTCTGTCCACGCCAATCCAGTAACTTGCCCTACCTGATTTCTTTCTTCTGCAACACCATATGTAAAACGCCTTACTCCCAGGAATTTATCAAGATTACGCGCTGTAATAGCTACCTTATTCTTTTCTTTTCTCAGCAACATTGCTTTCACAGCTTTTCGACAGATTTTTGAAATTTCTCGCTCCATCGCCCGAACACCTGCTTCCCTTGTGTAATAGCGAGCAATGTCTCGTAATGCAGAGTCTGAAACAGATAATTCATTTTCTTTGAGACCATGATTCCGCATTTGTTTCGTTACTAAATAACGCGTAGCTATATTTAACTTCTCATCTTCTGTATACCCTGATAATTGGATTACTTCCATGCGATCAAGCAATGCCGGCGGAATATTAAGTGTATTTGCAGTGGCCACAAACATGACATCTGATAGATCATATTCCACTTCAATATAGTGATCTACAAATGTATTATTTTGCTCCGGATCAAGTACCTCTAGTAATGCAGAAGACGGGTCACCGCGAAAATCCATTCCCATCTTATCAATCTCGTCAAGTAAAAATAATGGGTTCTTAACCCCGACTTTACTCATATTGTGTAGGATCTTACCTGACATTGACCCAATATATGTTCTTCGATGTCCACGAATTTCAGCTTCATCCCGAACTCCGCCAAGCGACATACGTACAAACTTCCTATTAGTCGCATGTGCAATTGATTGACCTAACGAAGTCTTACCAACACCTGGCGGACCCACGAGACAAAGAATTGGCGCCTTCATTTTATTAACACGTTGCTGTACTGCCAAATATTCAACGATTCGCTCTTTAACTTTCTCTAGACCATAATGATCTTTTTCAAGCGCTGCTTCTGCTTCTCTTAAATTTTGATTAATCTTACTTTTCTTTTTCCATGGCAAAGCTACTAAAGCATCGATATAATTACGCACTACCGTTGCTTCTGCCGACATAGGAGACATTAAACGAAGTTTTTTTAACTCTGATTCAGCTTTAGCATGTGCTTCTTTAGGCATTTGGGCAGATCTGATTTTTTTCTCAATCTCTTCTAAATCCGCACCCTCTTCACCTTCACCCAGTTCTTTCTGGATCGCCTTAACTTGTTCATTAAGATAATAATCACGTTGACTTTTTTCCATCTGACGTTTAACTCTACCACGAATTCGCTTTTCTACTTGCAGTATATCTAGTTCAGTTTCCAATAAGCCTAATAAATGTTCCAAACGCTTTGATACATCAAAAATTTCCAAGATTTCTTGTTTCTGTTCCAACTTTAATGGTAGATAAGCAGCAATAGTATCCGCCAAACGCCCGGCATCATCTATACCACCAAGTGATGTGATTATCTCGGGAGGAATCTTTTTATTAAGTTTTACGTATTGATCAAACTGGGTTAGGATAGCGCGTCTCATTGCTTCTGCTTCAGAGTGATATTCTGTATCGCTTGATATTTGCGATGCTTTACCAGAAAAATGAGTCTCAGAATCTATTAATTCAAGAATACGGGCACGATGATTACCTTCTACTAGAACTTTAACGGTTCCGTCAGGTAGCTTTAACATCTGTAATAGGCTAGCAACACTACATACGTCATAGAGATCTTCAGGTGCAGGATCATCTTTAGATGCCATTTTCTGTGCAACAAGTAAAATACTCTTATTCGATTCCATTGCCAGTTCAAGTGCCTTAATAGATTTCTGCCTTCCCACAAATAGCGGAATAACCATATGCGGAAACACAACCACATCACGTAACGGCAACAATGGAAGTATCATTTGTTCAGAATCATCTGCTAAGGAGGTCATATCTACTCATTTAAAAAACTTATATCATAATAATAAGATATGTGCATTAATGAGAAATTCAAGATAAAACATTTCAAATACATTCGCACATATTTATTATCAAGTAAAACACTCAAAATAGAAAGAAAATACGCATTTATTCATCGATTTATAAAAAGTCGCTTAGCCAATTATTTGGAACGTTTGGCGACTTTTGGTTGATCCGAATAAATTAATATTGGTTTAATATCATCATTGATTAAATTATAGTCAATTACCACTTTCGAAATATTTTCTAATGATGGAAGATCATACATAATATCTAATAGTATTTCTTCCAAGATTGATCGCAAACCACGCGCACCCGTTTTCCGTGTCAAAGCCTTTTTCGCAATAGCTTTAAGAGCCGGCTCGCGGAACTCCAAATCGACTCCTCCCTCCATATTGAACATTTTCCAGTATTGCTTCACGAGTGCATTTTTAGGTTCAGTTAGAATCTGAATTAATGCTGCTTCATTGAGCTCTTCTAATGTTGCCACAACAGGCAAACGTCCAACAAACTCAGGGATTAAACCAAATTTAACCAAATCTTCTGGCTCTACTTGCTGTAAAACCTTATTCATATCCTTCCGATTTTGGCTTTTTACATCAGCACCAAAACCGATTCCCCCTTTCTCAGTACGTGCTCTAATCACTTTATCCAGACCATCGAATGCACCACCACAAATAAACAAAATATTAGTGGTATCGACTTGAATAAATTCTTGATTAGGATGCTTCCTTCCACCCTGCGGAGGAACCAAAGCAGTCGTACCTTCTATTAGTTTCAATAGCGCTTGTTGCACACCTTCGCCTGAAACATCTCGTGTAATAGACGGATTATCTGATTTACGCGATATTTTATCGATCTCATCAATATAAACGATTCCGCGCTGCGCCTTTTCGGCATCATAGTTACACTTTTGGAGCAGTTTCTGGATAATATTCTCAACATCTTCGCCCACATAGCCAGCTTCAGTTAGCGCTGTCGCATCTGCCATAATAAAAGGTACATCTAAGAGTCTAGCCAAGGTTTGCGCAAGCAATGTTTTTCCAGAACCAGTTGGACCAACAAGGAGTATGTTACTTTTTGAAAGCTCAATATCATCAGTTTCGTCTGGTTTTGCCACATTTCTCAAGCGCTTATAGTGATTATAAACGGCCACGGAAAGAATTTTTTTTGCTGATTCTTGCCCAATCACATACTGATCCAATATCTGACATATTTCACGCGGCACTGGCAAATTCGATTTGATCAATTTGGTTGTTTCGTCGCCTTGCATTTCTTCACGAATGATGTCATTACATAATTCAATACATTCATCACAAATAAATACAGAAGGGCCAGCAATCAGTTTTCTTACCTCATGTTGACTTTTGCCGCAAAAAGAACAGTAAAGAAGCTTCTCACTACTAGCTTTATCTGGCATATTTTTTCATCCTACAGTAATCAAAATTAGATACTAGAAATTAAAATAAAATTCCTTTGCAGGCATTTCACTCAACTCGCACTTTCATCCCTATGTGCTAGTACTGCATCAACTAAACCATAACTCACAGATTCTTCTGCACTCATAAAATTATCGCGATCGGTATCTTTCTCTACATCGGATACTGGCCGCCCCGTATGCTTTGCCATAATCTCATTTAATCTAGCTTTAAGATACAAAATCTCGCGCGCATGTATTTCAATATCAGATGCCTGACCTTGGAATCCTCCCAGCGGCTGATGTATCATGACACGCGAATTTGGTAGACAATAACGTTTTCCCTTTGCTCCCGCAGTTAGTAATAGCGCTCCCATACTAGCTGCCTGACCAATACATAAAGTACTGACATCTGGTTTAATATATTGCATTGTGTCATAAATAGCTAAACCTGCCGATACAACACCACCAGGTGAATTAATATACAAGTGAATATCCTTCTCAGAATTCTCAGACTCCAGAAATAAGAACTGCGCAACAATCAAATTTGCACTGACTTCTGTAACAGGCCCAACCAGAAATACCACCCTCTCCTTTAATAAGCGTGAATAAATATCATAAGCCCGCTCTCCTCGCCCACTTGTCTCTATCACCATTGGTATCATGCCCAAGTTTCTTGGAGTTTGATCATTTAGATTATCGAATAGTTGCGTCATTTCAGGATATCCCCATCAACTCATCAAATGTTACGGTTTTTTCTACCAATTTTATTTTCTCAAGCGCCCAATTTACTACATTTTCTTCTAACGCTAATGACTCTACTTCTTGTAAACGCTCTGAAGAAGCGTAATGCCACTTAACAACTTGATCAGGATTCTCATAGCTCTGTGCTGTTTCTTCTATCAGGTTACGAACTTGCTCTGGTGTAGCTTTGAGAGCATATACCTTTACAAGTTCTACCAAAATCAAACCCAACTTAACTCGGTACTCTGCTTTCTCTTTGAAAAGATCTGGCGTAAAAGGCATTTCTTTAGTTTTCATTCCTCTTGCTTCAAGATCATTTCTTGCATTCTGCGTTAACCGCTCCATTTCTTTATTAACCAGAACGGTTGGTGCCTCAATCTGAGTTGTATCTAACAACGCTTGCATGATTTGTTCTTTAAGCTTCGCTCGAGCTCGCTTTGAAACTTCACGTTCCAGATCCTGTTGAATTCCTTCACGCAATTTTTTAATATCACCATCAGGGATACCCAATAATTTAGCAAAGTCAGTGTCCACATTTGGCAAGACAGATTCCTCAAGTTCATTCAGTTTTACTTCAAACGTAACAGTTTTCCCCGCGATGTCCTTGCCATGATAATCTTCAGGGAAAACAACATCGAATGATTTATTGTTACCCACCTTCATACCAACAAGCGAAGCTTCGAAATCCTTAAGAAATCTTCCATCTCCAAGTATTAATTGAACATCTTTAGCCTTCCCACCCGAAAAATCATTACCGTCAATAACACCATGGTAATCTATCTTTACCTGATCTCCTTTTTTTGCTGAGCGACTAACAGGTACATATGTCACACGTTGCTTACGTATCATCTCCAGCGTTCTATCTATATCGGCTTCCCCAACTTGCACATTAGGTCGCTCTATATTCTGCTGACTTAAATCACCTAAAACTATCTCAGGATAAACTTCGAATATCGCGCTGAACACATAGAGTGCATCGTTATCATTTGTTGATTTTGTTTCAAAACGTGGATAACCAGCGACTTGCAAATTCAATTCTTTAACAGTATCTGTAAATTCCTTATGTACCGCATCATTCAAAACATCCTGCTGAACCTGCGCACCATACATCTGCGTAACTACTTTTAATGGAACTTTCCCAGGACGAAAACCATGTAATTTAGTTGTCTTTGCCAGTCTTTTTAGGCGTTTCTCAATTTCATCCTGAAGTTTCTCAAGAGAGACTGTAATATCAAAACGACGTTCCAATGTACTGAGGGTTTCTACGTTTGATCCCATTAAAATTCCTGACTGATTAAATATTCTCAACACATTACAAAGCTATTCGTTCATCACTATGATATCGATTAGATTCTGTAATATCATACAACTTGGTGCGAAAGGGGGGACTCGAACCCCCACACCTTACGGCGCCAGAACCTAAATCTGGTGCGTCTACCAATTCCGC
>JAMXAE010000157.1 GCA_024281695.1 Nitrosomonas sp.
GCTACCCAAGTTGTTTGTCAATTTGGTTCGGTAACAATTACAAGGAATGATATTTATCGCATTGCCTTGTTATATGACATGCAAGGTATTTCAGCCAATGAATTAACTTGGCAGATAGAGGAGTTGAATGCATTGCAAAAAATTCGTGCCGAGGTACCTGAATCAGTGCGTAAAAAATTACTTGCAACGCATCCCGATGAGGCGGTTATTGTTAAGCAAATTTGGGATCTTATTTTAAATAAACTGAATTTGGAGCAATCGTCGTTGCATCCAGAATATATGCTGGATTTGTCGGAAGAACAAGCTAAGGCGTGGTTAGAAAAGATACATCCAACCCAATCCACTGGCGATAGTTTGGGGATTCACCGAAGAATGCGCGAGGAAGCAGAAGCAAAATTGAATGAAATGCTTGCGCAATTGGGTGATCGCATTACCATGCGTGATTTCGTAAAAGATCTCACCGGGATAGATATCCTTTATTCAGTGCGTACCAAATTGATACGGATTTGTGCATCCGCTTTAGACGAAGGCGTATCGGCATGGAAATTACCCGGAGGGGACGAGGTAGGGCTTTATTTAGCCTGGCGCACGATAATGCAATACGATGCAAATCCGTTCTTACATGATTTGCCTGATTGGCAACGCGTCATAGCAGAAACACCAGATGATCCTGTCGATTGCATTATCATGCAGTTAACTCATATGGAAATTCCTGAAGAGAAGTGGGAGGGGTACTTGCGCTTGCTTGCATTTGATTTACCCGGGTGGGCGGGAATGATCAATTGGCGGCAGCATCGTCCGCATTATGTTCCTGATAGTGGTATATCAAAAGTGCATCTGGCGGATTATCTTGCTATACGCTTGACATTAGACCGGTTATGGCTCTACCAAGCATGCGAGGAAATCTGGAATATAGATGCGCGAGTCGGAGCTCTTCGGTTTTATTTCCAAAAAAACTTATCCGAATTCATGGTGCGGAAATTATTCTATCAAGGAAATTTACCGGAATACCTTACAAATTCGGTTAGAAATCTTCTTTTGCGAACTAGCTCAGAACGTTACAAGCAATCGGAATGGCAGGACTTGGCTGATTTGATTTGGACATGGCAGCATAGTCCCATGGTGGAAAATAATATTAGTCATAGTGTTTTTAATGACGGTTGGAGATTATTTAAATTGTGCCAGCACTTGGGAATCGATGCCTCTCATTTGCAATTAGCGCAGTTAAGTGATTTGCAAAAAATGTTAGATCTTCTTAATGATTTCTCTGCAAACAAACGAGGTGGTATTTGGTTATATGCTTACGAGTACCATTACCGAGAAAATTTTTATCAGGTTTTACACGCAAATCTAAAGCGTGGCCGCTGGGCCAAACGCGAAGCTCGCCCTCATGCGCAAGTTGTTACTTGCATGGATGATCGGGAAGAGAGCTTGCGCCGTCACTTAGAAGAAATCAATCCAGCAATTGAAACTCTCGGTGCTGCGGGGTTCTTCGGGATTCCAATGAATTACAGAGGGATAGACGATATCAAAAAAAAGAAACAGTGCCCGCTTCCTGTAACACCAGTCAATGAGGTTAATGAGGTGCCTCGAGATGAAAATGATCCTGTGATACACAAACACGTCACTGGTTATCATTTTTATAAAAAATTTACCTATCTGATGAATCAAACACTACGTCGTAGTCTCATTATTTCTCATGCTGTGATAGACGCATTGGCGCCAGTAGTGTTTTTGGGTTTATTTGGTAAGGTTTTTTTTCCGAAATATACTTTGGCTGTTAACAACATGCTTCGGCGCACTATAGAAAAGCAAGTTCCTACTCGCTTGATGTTCACGGCGCCAGCTTCAGATGCTGTTGCAACACCGGAAAATCCTCGTGTCGGGTTTACAGACCAAGAGCAAGCAGACAAATTGACCGTTTTTATGCGCACCACGGGATTGTCTTACGGTTTCGCACCCATTGTTGTTTTGTTCGGACACGGTTCTACCAATCAAAATAATCCCCATGGATTTGCATATAACTGTGGGGCTTGTAGCGGTAAGCGAGGCGGCCCTAATGCACGATTATTTGCGGCAATGGCGAATCGCCCGGAAATCAGAGCGTTGCTTGCACAACGCGGTATCAATATCCCTGATGATACTTGGTTCGTCGGCGCCGAACATGACACATGCAGCGACGAATATACCTGGTACGACTTAATCGATATACCTCAGCATGCGTTACCCAACTTTGAATCGGTACGGCAGGATTTAATGAAGGCCAGTAAAGCTTCGGCTCATGAACGCTGTCGGCGTTTCGCTTCCGCCAATAACCCTAAGACACCAGAAGAAGGGAAGCAGCACGTCTATTTGCGTGCCAATGATTTTTCTCAAGCATTTCCTGAGTTTAATCACGCGACTATAGCTGGAGCCATCATCGGTCGGCGTTCAGTTTCGCAAGGTACTTTTTTGGATCGGCGCGTTTTCTTAATTTCTTATGATCCTACCCAGGATGCCGACGGTAAGTTACTTGAGAATCTATTGTTAGCTGTAGGGCCGGTGGGTGCCGGTATTAATTTGGAATACTACTTTTCTACGGTTAATAATGATTATTTCGGTTGTGGTACTAAGGTGACGCATAACATCACCGGTATGTTCGGTGTGATGGAAGGTACCACGAGCGATTTGCGTACAGGTTTATCCAAGCAAATGGTGGAAATTCATGAGCCACTACGATTACAGATTCTGATCGAAGCGAAAACCGAGATTCTCGGGCAAATCTATGAACGTCAAGCCGTTATTCGCGAATTAGTGGGGGGGGGCTGGGTATTATTGGGTGCCATGGATCCTGATAGTGGTGAGATATCCATATTTGAGCGCGGAGTCGGATTTGTTCCTTGGCAAGCCGAAAAAAGACAAATTCCGATTTATGAAAATTCCATTTCATATTATCAGAATGAAAATGAACCGTTGCCCCAAGTTTTGATAAAACAACCCGAACGGATGGAGGCGTAAATGGATTTCTTAGCAGCATTAATTCCACTTGTACCGCTATTGACTGTGATTCTGATTGGAATCAATTTCTTAATTACCAAGCATTTGGATGATCAGTATGAGAAAACGATATCTCTTGTAACAAGGGTTGTTTTAATCCTATCCAGTTTGATGGCCATTACTTTATTGGTTTCTGATTTGCTGGGTAACAATAGTGGTTCATTTTATGCGGGAAGATGGCTTAATAGTGAATTGCTCAACATCGAGTTGCAGTTTATTACCAGTGGATTCAGTGTCATCGTAGCAGCCCTGTTCTCTATTATTCTCGTTATCGTAATTCAATTTTCAACCTATTATCTTTATAAAGAAAAAGGGTTTGTGCGTTATCTATTCATTTTCAGTCTATTTTCTACTGGAATGATGTTGATAGCACTTTCCGGTAATGCGGTACTTACTTTTATCGGTTGGGAATTGGCTGGATTGTGTTCCTATCTTTTAATTTCATATGCATATGAACGTCCGGTAGCGACAATTAATGCAACCCGAGTTTTTGTTACTAACCGGATCGGTGACGCTGGTTTCATATTGGGAATTGCATTGACCTTTTATTACGTTCAAACCACCAATTGGACTGATTTAAACGCAAAAGCTGACTTGATAAATACATCGCATGCAACGGTGATTGCATTATGCTTTGCCGTTGCAGCACTGACTAAATCTGCACAATTGCCTTTTTCTCCTTGGTTAGCAAGAGCGATGGAAGGGCCGACGCCTTCAAGCGCCGTGTTCTACGGATCGGTAATGATACATTCCGGTGTATTTCTGATGATATTACTGCAACCGATTTTAGAGCGCGCACCCTTTGTAATGATCTTGCTGGTGATTTTTGGCATGTTAACCGCCATTTATAGCTTTATCGTAGGGTTAACCCAAACGGATGTAAAAAGTTCAATTTGCTTTGCCATTACCGGACAGATTGGTTTGATGTTCGTCGAGTGCGGCCTTGGTTTGTGGGAGTTGGCCAGCTTGCATATGTGTGCGCACGTCATAGTGCGAGCTTATCAAGTTCTGTCTTCGCCTTCCCTTGTTTTGTATGTTAACGGTAATCCAATGCAACCTGTGCCGCAGGATTTGGGCAGTTTTCGCTGGCTATACAATACTTCTTTGCAGCGTTTTTGGTTGGATCCTATCGTTGAGCGCGCATTAGTTCGACCTATTCATAGATTAAGTAGGGATCTTGATTATTTCGATAGCTACGTCATTGATCGTGCAATGGGATCGCCTACCTCTAGGGATGCGATTTCGACGCTGGCGCAATTGGAACAGAAAATTAAAATTGCTCGTTCAGGTTACGATGCCACGGAATTTAATCAAGGCAGAGGAATCGCAGGAAAAATTTTCGAATGGGCCGCAAGCGCCATGAGTTGGTTTGAGCGGCGATTGGTTTTACAGGGAATCGGAATCGAAATGGTTGATATTGGTAAGCAATTGGGTCATTTAGCAAATGATTTCGAGAAAATGATCTTAAAGCCACGTTATCTCGTCATGTTTGTTTTCGTGGTGTTATTAAGCGCATCTTCGATATGAGGATTACATGGATACTTTAAATATTATCCCTTGGGGGGAAACATCGCTGTTTCCATTGCTGACATCAATGACTGTCATTCCATTGATCGCAATGATAGCGGTTCTGCAAACAACAACACAACTCAACGCTCTGCGGATTGGCTTCGTCAGCACGATAGTTACATTATTTTTAAGTATCTATTTGTTATCGATTTTTGACGAAACCCGATTAGGTATTCAGCTATATGAACATGTACAGAGTATTGTATTTAGTTATTCTGTAGGTGTGGATGGAATTAACGTTTTATTCATTGCATTAACGCCTATCTTGACACTATTGGTGTTGATTTATAGCTTAACGACCCGTCGCGCCAGTACCGATAAAATTTATATTGCTGCGATTCTAGGGTATGAGGCGGCTTTGATTGGAGCCTTTGCCGCAATGAATGCTTTGCAATTTTGGTTCTGGTGTTTACTGGAGTTAATTCCTGTAGCCGTATTAACCATACGTTCTGGAACCGGATTGAATCGACGCTGGGTTGTGGCTCTTTTGCTGCAGCACTGGGGAAGTGGTTTATTAATGGCTTTGGCAGGATTTTTAATGATCGGCTTCAGTGTCATGGGTTCGGGGGATGTTTTGACGTTTGACTGGCTCTCTCTGCAACAAAGTGATTCATCCGTAAAATACGCCACGCTGGCTTTTTTCTTGCTATTTTTTGGTTTTGCCATTCGTATGCCTTTATTTCCCTTTCACGGATGGCTGCCAGTACTGGCGGAGCAAGGTACGGTGGCGAGTGTCGGAATTTTATTGGTTAGTTTAAAGCTGGGTGTTTATGCTGTTATTCGATTTTTGATACCAATTCTTCCTGAAACTTCCGCAGAATGGTCGTGGTTGGTTCTGGTGTTCGGATTGATTGGTATTTTGTACGGTGCTTTGCTTGCATTGATGCAGATAAATACACGCCGTCTATTGGCATTTGCAGTTATAAGCCAAACCGGGATATTGGCTATTGGTGCGTTTACATTCAATATCTACGGATTAGAAGGTAGTATGTTGTTATCTATTGCCTTTGGTTTGGCGGCTGCCGGCATGTTGTTCAGCATCGGCATGATTTATAAACGTACCAATACTTCAATGATTCCGAGGCTTGGCGGTATGTTTGATGCCAATGCCGGGATTGCCGTCTTATTTGTCGTGAGCGCGCTCAGCACCATGGTTATGCCAGGGACGCCCGGATTTGATGGAATACATTTATTGATTGAAGGATCAATAAAGGAACACGGTTGGCTTGTGTCAATTGTAGTATTGTTTGGTAACGTTCTGGCTGCAGCGCTATTGCTGCGTGCTTTCCAGCAGATCTTCATTGCGGCTCCCAAGCATTCTCAAAGTGCTTATCTGGAGGCCCAGAAGTCCACTACACATACCTCTCCTATCAATGAAACGATTATTGTTGCGGTTATTTGCACGCTACTGATTGGCATTGGTCTTCATACTTCACCTTGGTTGAACATTATTGATCAAGGTGCTGGCTCCATTAAGGAAGAACGACATTCAATCAATCATGAGGTACACCATGTGAAGAATGAAGTTGTCTCAATAATAAACAAGGATTATTAGAATGAGTGAAATCAATTTTCCGTTACTTAGTCTGCTTATTTTCTTTCCTATTTTTGGGGCAATTGTTGTTGGTGCAACTCAAAATATCAGTTTAGCCAAGACAATCGCACTAGTAATTTCCGGCCTGGAACTGGTTCTGGCGCTTATCGTAGTATATTTCTTTGATGCTTCTGTCGAAGGCTTTCAGTTGGTAGAGAAATATGATTGGATTCCGCAGCTTAAAATTGAATATTTAATCGGGATTGATGGAATTTCATTGCTATTTCTCCCTCTATCGGCATTGTTAACAATAATAGTTATATTGGCTTCATGGAATTCGGTGCAACATAATCGACGATTTCATTTTTCATTACTATTGGCATTGCAAGGTGTTACCGTTGGTGTATTTTGTTCTTTAGATATGGCACTGTTTTTTTTGTTTTGGGAGCTTACTTTGCCCCCGTTCTTTTTCTTGATCGGTCTTTGGGGTATCGGTTCTCAACGACGTGAAGCTGCAATGAAATACACGTTGTTTATGCTTGCGGGCGGTGTTTCATTACTTCTGGCCATCACACTACTTGCGGCAAATCATGCTACTCAAATCGGTGGCGAAATTCCAAGTGGATTGTCGTTTAGTCTGCCGATTCTATTGCAGACCGCGTTACCGGATGATGAACAGAAATTGGTCTTCTTGCTATTATTATTTGGTTTTGCAGTTAAGGCTCCGTTGGTCCCGTTTCATACTTGGTTGCCTACCGTCGCCATGGAGGGACCGACACACGTCGTTGCAATTTTGGTTGGCTTGAAGCTTGGTGTATACGGTATCTTACGTTTTACTATGCCGCTTGCTCCGATTGCGGCAGTTGAATACAGTTGGGTTATTAGTCTATTTGGTGCGATTACTTTAGTTTATGCTGCACTGATTGCATTGCAACAAACTAATTTGCGACGATTACTG
>JAMXAE010000158.1 GCA_024281695.1 Nitrosomonas sp.
CCAACCTTTGACACTCCCAGCACCAATCCCTTCGGACTCAGCAATGTAGGATCTATTGCCGATCCCACTTTCGTGGATTTGGACGGAGACGGAGATCTGGATGCTTTGATTGGCAATAATGCCGGCGATACGCTATTTTATCGTAATACTGGTAGCGCCACGGCGCCAGATTTTGCCACCTCACTCACCAATCCCTTCGGACTCAGCAATGTGGGGACTAAGGCCAGTCCTACTTTCATTGATCTCGATGGAGACGGCGATTTGGATGCTTTGATGGGTAACAGTACCGGTGATACGTTGTTTTATCGCAACATTGGCAGCACTACTGCCCCAACCTTTGACACTCCCAGCACCAATCCCTTCGGACTCAGCAATGTAGGATCTATTGCCGATCCCACTTTCGTGGACTTGGACGGAGATGGGGATCTAGATACTTTGATTGGCAATAATGCCGGCGATACGCTTTATTATGTGAATGCTAATAACCTACCGCCAGTAGCAAACAGCGATACCGTCATCACCAATGCCGGTATCGGCGTCAATTTCCTGGTTCCGGAGTGGGCACTGCTCAGAAACGACAGCGATCCTGATAGCGGTATCGATCTAAGCTCCAGCGCACTCGGAATTATCAGCACCACCGACGCCACTGCGACCCATACCGACGGTACTGGCACTAATGGTTTTATCACAGCCGCCGATACCGGCAGCAGCGGCGGCTCGTTCGACTACGCCATTACAGATTCGCTGGCAACTGTCTCAGCAACTGCAACCATCAGCCAGGATACGATTGGAACATTAAATGGCACTAATGGCGCCGACATTCTGATCGGCAAAGCCACCGGCAGCACCATCGATGGTGGCGCTGGCAATGACATCCTAGTAGGCGGCAACGGCAACGACACGCTCAAAGGCAGAAGTGGTAGCGATATTCTGGTGGGCGGAACAGGGAATAATACATTTATCTTCAGTTCGAAAACCGATTTAGCAGTTGGACCTCTACGCGATGTCATTCGTGATTTCAAACCTGGCGCTGGCGGTGACATCATAGACGTGAATTTCATTGACGCTAATACCAAGTTAAGCGGCAATCAGAGCTTCACGTTTATCGGTGGCTCAGCATTCAACGCGCCGGCTCAGATCAGAGCAGTGAGCGATGGCACCGGTGGTACTATCCTCAAATTCAACACCACCGACACCTCTGGCGCGGAACTCGAAATCCAGATCACCGGAGTCGCGCCAAGCAGCTTTAGCGCCACCCTTGGTGTCGATTTCAACTTATGATCGAAAAATGTTAATATAAAAATGAATCCAAAGGGATTCAATACGTTTGCGCTGAATCCCTGTCAATTCAGTATTTAACCCGTACACGATAAATTAGCTTAGTTTCGCTCTCAGCAGGAACAGGTACTTTCCATTCCACCCAGCCAGAACCAAGTTTCGTGTGCGACAAAGATTCTGATATAACTTCCCAATCACCGGGTAGAGGTTCCTGGATTTTTACGGTAATCGCTTCTTTCTTAGCATTTTTCACTGTAATTTGATATGCGGTTTCAAAAATGCTGGCATTACGCAAGGTTCCAGTAATTTGCTTGAAATCGGTTTGCACTTTATCAGCGGTAATATCAAAAGCGTTACCCATTTTGAGGCGTATCTGCTCATTATTGGGCGTGTGATCAATCTGGTCTTCGCCAATAAACTGACTATTTCCATTCAAATCTTTTTTATAAACACGAATAATTCCTTTGGGCAATGGAATGCCTAAACCTTCGCCTGTATTACGAAAATTAATAAACACACTGATTTTTTGCTTCTGAATAATCGTATCGTGCTTCCCGGAGTAATAGTAATCGGCGCCCTGCAGCAAATATTCTTTAGTGAGTGGAACACGTGTTGCGGACAACAACGCAACTTGTTTGGTCTGTTTCTCCAAGAGCGTTGTCGGATGTTGCAATGTATACAGATGATATTCAAACAGCGCTTCTTCCTTCATCTGTGCTGTATCAGCCATTTCAGAAGCCACCGCCAACATTTTTCTGGCAATGCGCTCAGGCTGAACACGATTAACATCCCCGGCAACCAACTGCAGCCCTGCATTGTGATAAGCGATTCCGCTTTGATTGGCTAGCGTCACGAGTCCATTGAGATCCAACATGGTGTCAGTTTCATTCAATGCAGCAACATAGTCAGCATGCCAGGATAATCCTTGGGTTAAATAGGAAAGCTCAAGATTTTGCTTACCTTGAGATGGGCTATGGAGAGAAACCAGCAAAGTGGGTTTATCGCGCAGATTCTCTGGCACGCTTGGAAATATCAATCGCCCTGGCACACCCGTTTCAATCCGGTCACTAAATTTTAGAACCACGCCTTCGTTGGTTGAAAGAACCGTAGCTATTTCACTTGTTTCAGCTCCTGTCGACACATTGGTGCGAATAACGGTGACTTCTTTGCCAGAGTATTTTTCTAATAGTTTTGTCGGAGTAAGGAGATCGAAATCAAAATTCTGCTCGAGTAAATGAAACAGAGTAGGAGTAGTAAGGTTTCGCAGTAACGCTGTTTCAGGGCGAATTTGCGCCGACACATCGCGCCAAGCCAGTCGATTAAAATTTTGATCGAGCACTACCCTGCGTGTGTCTCTAACCAACGCGAAATTCTCGTTATAAATGGTAATTGCGATACTTTCCTGATCTTGAGCGGTTGAAATTTTCTCATCTAGTGCAAATACAAAACCACTGAACGTAATAACAGGAAAAGTAATTGCATAAGCTAATATGGCAATAGATCTGTTAAAATAGTATTTGTCCTTCAGCCGCTTTATCATCCGGACTAATGCAAATTCGCTATGATCAATCATGACTTATCTTCCTATTTGTAAAAATCTATTGATTGCGCATTCCGCAAAAAGTAGCTAATTCTAAAAGCTTCACGAAGTTTAATTTGTCTCAAACAACATCGATACAAAAAAATCGATTATTTCTTCTATTTCCTTTAACGCAAGCCATCATCAAGAAATTTTATTTCCGATATATTCACTCACCATTCACAATAATCCATATTAAAATGCCTTGCTTCAGGTTATAATACTTGCCTTCGGTTGTTACTCCAAATGACAGCAGAGTAGATATAAGTTTCCATCGCCCGGGTGGTGAAATAGGTAGACACAAGGGACTTAAAATCCCTCGGGCTTAAACCGCCCATGCCGGTTCGATTCCGGCCCCGGGCACCACCCAATCAATAAGCTAACATCAATACCACCAAGTAATATTATTACTTTATTTTTATCTGTGGGGCACTGAGCCCCAACCAAGCACAACTCCCCACCCAGAAAAAACAATACTTGCTTCGCTTCCATACATAACTTAAAAAATAGTATTTGAAGTTCTTTTTTCAGAATAGCCCCATGATTGCCTCATAACAATACTAAACATACGTCTGTATTTCGTGAATTATTCTTTTATCGATGCCAAGAAAAGGATTAAGCATTACTAAGCGCTTTCCTTTGAGAGATTCTCAGGAATTATATTTGCCATTTCCAAGCCCGATTCAATCCATGTCCGCTCTGCAGCCTTTGCTAACAATGCAAGACAGCCTAGAAATAATTCATTTTTAAAATAAAACACAGCTTCTCTTCCGATAACTCAATTTCTCTATTTAGGCAATTAATATAAAGAACCCCGTCTACTTGCGACGGGGTTCTTTATTTTTGGGTTTGTGATTTTTCTCACAATATTTTTATTTTTAGCGCGCTAGAGTACTACGGTGGCTATTTTTTTAACCCAAAGGAGATGTAATATGAACCACTTTCGATTTGTCATACTACTTTGTGGTGTCGCTGTATTACTCGTTGCGGTAGCGACTCCCCAATCTGCTCTTGCCTGGACGTGGAACTATAAGGCCGTGACTTATAATGCCCCAGGCTTATGTGTTCGAGGCGATGCGGGTATTGACCACTCCAGGCCGGGATCATTTTCTGGCAACCTTGCTTACGCCACTACCTATGCTTTTAACAATGCTTGTGGCGCTGGCCTAGACCTACCAAATGGATGGGCTGCCTCGCGGCTTGATGTTTTCAAATATGATGGAAGTAAATGGGTAGTCTGCCGTCACACGGATTGGCATTACGGCGGAACCAGTAAAGGTAAATGGGTTGGTGACCTATTCATCGGACCAACGGGCCCCAGCTCTTTTCTTGACTATGGTGGAGCTGCTTCCTGCGGAGTAGGTTGGTACGGAACGATGGCTTACACCTTTGTTTGGGATGGCAGCAAGTGGCGTGGCGGTTCTGTCTGGTCTGGCTACGAATGGGTACAGTAGATAAGATGGCTGTGTAAGGAATATCGGGTCGAACTCGACAAAGAATAAGTTAGTTACGTCAATTACAATGTAGGAGGAAGTAACATGCACAACCTAAAAGAATATGTAACACGGCTTGTTAGCATTGCAGTATTTATGTCAGCAAGCTTGGGCATAACGGAAGTATTGGCTGATGGGGTAAGGGAACAGATGCCTCCGCCCCCGGCATGGGTTAGCAAGGACGGTACGGTTAATCTTGACAAAGTACCGCGTGAGGTAACAGTTCACCCTCTAAGCGGGGAAGCCAATGGAAAAGGCAATACGGTGCCGATCAATATAACGCCACCGATGCCAACTCAGAGTGAATTTTATGAAGATATCACTACAGTTTCGGAGCGCGAACATTTGAAGAGATTAAAATAAGGCTCTGCTGTGAAGGATCTGAATAAAAAGGAAATCCCGGCATAGCCGGAATTTCCTTTTTTACTTATGGAAAATCTAAGAACTTCGAGAGCTAGTTTACTACCACAACGAGTGAAATTCTTCTAATGGTAGTTGTGGGTAATTTCTTCCTACCCTCTTTCTTCAGAAACAATTATTTCTAGTTTAGCAATAGCATCACTTTTTGTAGCCTGTAAAATAACTAAATTATAGATAAAAGAGAGAAAAATCATTTCGTTTAGTAATACGGAGAAGTCAGAATCAAGTTAATCCGTGTTAGGGATCGGGCAGCACGCTCCCCTTTCGAGGTCATACCCTTCGCGCTGGTCGGCGGCGCGGCCCTCGAATGTAAAAAGATTTAAGTTAGTGCAGTAATTGGGTTTTTGCTCGCAGATGCTGCGGAAACAAATGGGTTATCTCTTCCTTGTGTATTTGAAAACTGTGCATGAAAGGGGCAATTTTAAATTGAATGAATTGATCTAGGTCATTCTCTTTAGAAAAATTAGCAACAAAGCGCATGAAAAAATCAAGAACCTTATCTTCATTTACTTGATGAAATGGTTGCAAGGTATGGCTACACAATAAATGACTTGTAGAGCACAAGAAAGGTGTTAAACGTTGAAACTGTTCAAGATCTTCAGATTCATAATAACAACATGTCAAAAGATTAGCGAAATTGTTCTCAAGAGCAGCTAAGCGTAAGTTATGGAAAAAAGCAATGGTATGGAATTGAAAAGAATTCTCAGGAATTTGCATAGCAGTTTCATAATCAATCTCTGGAATATGCAAGTCAGCAATACTTTGCAAATGATTAAACAATGAATAGCACATTCCCCCTACTTGTTTATCTGATTTCATTTGATCCACCTCTAACTATATTGATAATTTAATTAAAAGTTTGCTTCTGTCTTTAACCAAACAAAGCGAGACAAAATAAGTATAAATCTATGAAATTATAGCGAATGCTTTAGAAAAGCAGGTTATATGGTCTATTTGTAATAAATCTATTTAAAGTTTCTTAGACGTCACTTATTGCCGCGTTATATGTATTCTGAACAACACTCGAACATTGAGCCTGATGCTCGTAGCCGATAGAGTTTTTCTTGTTGGAGACGCATGCAGCGCGACCTTCGAGAACGCTTCAGGTTAAACAGTTTGTTTATTTTGTAACTTCCTTGAAATGAGACATTGCGGTTCTTGCAGCTTTCCTTGCTGAATCATCGGCTTCATATTTTCCTTTCTCAATGGCCTGATCCAAACTTACAATACCAACTGCCATATGAATGCGATCTGCAGACGAAATATTTCTTTGGTTTTGTACCAAAAGAGCATGAATTTTTGCTATTTCTGAATGCTTCGAGATGGTTTCTCCATCATCAGCCATAATTGCAGCTTCAGAATATTTAATTGCTTGATGTAAATGGTTCTCTACCAGACATGCTGATAGAGAGAATGAAATGATTAAGAAGCAGGAACAAAATATCTGAATAATTTTAATTTCTTTTAATAAAAATTCAGAAACCCTTACCCATATCAAAAGCATAATTAAAACTTCCGAAATCATAGAACAAAAAATAAGTATAAAGATATGGATTTATTTTAATGCCTAAAACAAGCAGACTAAATACTCCCATTTGTAATTACTCTATTTAAATTTTTTAAAACAACTCATTCGTAACTTATTGCAGCGCGCTTTTGTGGCCAGTCTTCTATAGGCTAAGAAATATCACAACAAGAAATGGGATAATGCCCATAGTCAATAGTGGGACACTCACAAAAAAAAACCTACAAAAAGCATAATAAGTGGCAACAAGGGTAATGAATTAACTATCTGACAGAATTGCTTTAATAGGAAGGATAAATCCGAACTCATAGGTAAAATCCGTTACGCCATCAAACTCACGCAACAAACTGACAGACTTTATCGCAGAATCCAAACAACTGGCTTATTCCTTTCCATCATTGGCGGCAGCGCGGCAGTGATCTCATTGGCCAGTGTATGCCTGTATGGGCGACATCAACAGGCGGCATTCTATTAGCGGTTGCCGGGGCTATGCTCATCGTCGTGCGGCCAGCAGGCAAAGCCGCCCAGAATGAATTGATGCAAAGCACTACCAAATGCTGATGACGCACGCTGTCAGAATGGATGCCAAAGAGACTCACTGGCCATTGAAGATGCCCGTGCTAGCAATACTCAAGAGGTAGAATCGCTTCGGGAAGTTGCCTATAACGATGTGGTTTTAGAATTGAATCGCCCAGATGTTCTGATCCCACTTTCCTTCATACAAAGAATCCTCCGCGCATTGGCGTAGAACAAGCGATAGAAAATATGAGCACCC
>JAMXAE010000159.1 GCA_024281695.1 Nitrosomonas sp.
TGATTACAGATATAGCATTAGACCCTTATACCAGTCATGGCCAGGATGGCTTAATTAATCAATCGGGTTATGTGCTGAATGATGAGACGATCGAAGTGCTTTGTAAACAAGCTGTGGTGCATGCCCAAGCTGGCGCAGATATAGTGGCACCTTCCGATATGATGGATGGGCGCATTGCCGCTATTCGAAATAGCTTGGACAACCTAAACCTTATTCACACACGGATTCTGGCGTATTCCGCGAAATATGCTTCAAGCTTTTATGGCCCATTCCGCGATGCGGTTGGATCGGCCGCAAATCTTGGTGCAGGTAACAAATATACTTACCAGATGGATCCGGCGAATTCCGATGAAGCGCTATGGGAGGTTGGCTTAGATCTCGATGAAGGCGCGGATATGGTGATGATCAAACCTGGTATGCCATATCTTGATATTGTTCGCCGCGTGAAAGATCAATACGGCGCACCGACATTTGTTTATCAGGTCAGTGGCGAGTATGCCATGCTTAAAGCTGCGGCTATGAATGGCTGGTTAAATGAGGAGGCTTGTGTGCTGGAATCACTGCTTGCTTTTAAACGCGCTGGCGCGGATGGTATATTGACCTATTATGCGATGGAAGCAGCAAACTGGTTGAAAAACATTTAGTAGACTATGTTAAAACAACTGATCAATTAAATCTCTCGTTGCTTGAGGTGTTTGATCAATAGGCTGTTCGTTTACAGGAGGCAATTGTTCATTAAGGAAGTATTCCACGATATCACCAGTAGCTTCTCTGAAACCTGTTATTGAATTAATTCGGGCTGAGGTAACTCCGGCAGGAGCTTTGTATTCCGCCATTGGAACGCCTTTCAGAACGGACGCCATATAATCCATCCACATTGGTAAAGCGACGCGACCACCGGTTTCGTTATGACCTAGTGATCTCGGTTCATCATAGCCTGCCCAGGCAATGGAGACTAAATTTCGTTGAAAACCGCAAAACCATGTGTCAATAAAATTACTGGTGGTGCCGGTTTTTCCGGCTAAATCAGCACGTCCGAGTTGCTTCGCTCTTACTGCGGTGCCATGGCTTATGACATCCTGCATCATATTGGTCATGAGAAAAGCATTACGCGGATCGATTACCCGCTTGGCACCATTGGTAACCGATATCGGGTGGAATTGCTCGATGATGCTGCCTTTTTCATCTTCAATACTCTTGATAAAATAAGGTGCGATACGAAAGCCGCCATTTGCAAATACAGCGTAACCGGCAGCCATCTGCATCGGTGTGACAGAGCCGGCGCCTAAAGCCATTGGCAAATAAGGCGGATGTTGATCGGCATCGAAGCCGAATCTGGTGATGTAGTCTTGCGTATATTGAACGCCAATGGCTTGAAGAATGCGAATCGAGACGAGATTTTTCGATTTGGTTAATGCGGTTCGCAAGCGCATTGGACCGTCGAATTTGCCATCAAAATTCCTTGGTTCCCCTGAGCGGCTGCCGGTTTGTGTGGCACTGAAAGAAAGCGGAGCATCATTGATGATCGTTGCTGGCGTAAATCCCTTCTCCAGGGCCGCCGAGTAGATAAAAGGCTTGAAGCTGGAACCGGGCTGACGCCAAGCTTGCGTCACATGATTGAATTGATTGCGCTGGAAATCAAACCCGCCAATTAAAGCGCGTATCGCACCGTCATTGGGATCCAGTGAAACCAGTGCAGCTTCGATATCGGGTAACTGAACGATGTGCCAGCTTTCTTTATCTTTTTGTATGCGAATCAATGCACCTGGAATAATATATTTTTTTCCGGCCTCTCGTTTATTGATTAAATATTTCTGTGCAAATTTCAGTCCGTCACCAATGATTTCAACGATTTCACCGCCTTTGCGGTATGCCTGAACAGCGTTAGGTTTCACAGCCAAAACGATGGCCGCATAAATATCGTCGCTATCATTGGTTTCGTCTAATGCATCATCAAGCGTTTTCTCTTGATTGGTGCCATTCTTAAGAAGATCTACATATCCTTCAGCGCCTCGATATCCATGACGCCTGTCGTAATCAAGGATGTTTTTGCGCAAAGCGCGATAAGCGGCTTCCTGGTCTAATTGCCGTATGGTTGTATAGACTTTGATGCCTTTACTATATGTTTCTTCTTGGTAACGATCATAAATGACTTGACGAACCATTTCGGTCACGTAATGTGCCGGTATTGCCATAGAAGAAGTAGATTGTTTCTTAACCGGAATAGGTTGTTTTTCGAGTTCATGGAGTTCTTCATTTGAGATGTGATTTAGTTTATGCAGGCGCCCAAGTACATAAAGCTGACGGCTTTTGGCCCGCTTCGGATTGCTGATCGGATTATAGCTTGACGGTGCTTTTGGTAATCCGGCGAGTAAAGCAGCCTCAGCTATATCGATCTCTTGCAGCGATTTGCCGAAGTAGGTATGTGCCGCGGCTGAGAAACCATAACTGCGTTGGCCAAGGTAAATCTGATTAATGTACAATTCCAGTATTTTGTCTTTACTTAAATTTTGCTCAATTTTAAAAGCCAGAAGTACTTCGCTAAATTTTCTGGTCAGTGTTTTCTCCGGCGTAAGAAAAAAGTTGCGTGCGACCTGCATGGTGATAGTACTGGCACCTTGACGTACTGTGCCTGCAGTAAAATTTGAATAGGCAGCACGCAATACCCCCATATAATCAACACCACCATGGTCATAAAAGCGATCATCTTCTGCGGCCAAGATAGCTTGCTTAAGATGCGTCGGTACTTCGGAGATACTGACGACATTTCTGCGCTCTGCGCCGAATTCCCCGATCAATAAGCCCTCATCGCTATAGATACGCAATGGGATTTTAGGGCGATAATCAGTGAGTGTTTCCAGTGACGGCAAATTGGAATAGATAACCAATGTTGCAAATCCTAACAACAATGCTCCAATCATTCCCAATGCAGAGCATGCGATAAAAAGAAAGTACAAACCGCGAGTGAACATAAAAATGGAATTATTGAGTAGGAGGTTTGTTAGAATACATCGGTATAGGGGGTATATATCTTGTTTTTCTTTAAATAGTTTGTGATGGATTGTGGCAGAATCCTCATTTGCCGTTCAATGCAATATAGTAATAAATTTGTATTATTTGTACAAATAATGAGAAGGTTACATAGAATCAGTTTAGGTAACATAAACATAACTAACGAGTATCGCTTCTAATAAGCCAATGTTCAAGGGAAATTTTGAAATCAATTTAGATTTCTTCAGGGTGAAACCACCATCATTAATCGGTGTGGATATTAGCTCTTCGTCTGTAAAGATGGTCGAATTGTCTCAAATTGATAAAAATAAAGCCTATCGAATCGAGCGTTATGTCATTGAAACCATACCTGCCGATGCGATGCAAGATGGCGGAATTGTAAATATGGAAGCGGTTAGTGAATGTTTGCGCCGTAGCTGGAAGCGTATGGGCACTCGGCAAAAGAATGTGGCGCTTGCACTGCCCTCTACCGATGTTATTACTAAACGAATCGTTGTTCCGGCCGGTCAACGTGAGGATGATTTGGCTTTCCAGGTTGAGAATGAAGCCAGTCAATATATTCCTTTTCCATTAGATGAAGTGGATTTGGATTTTCAAGTCATTAAACCCGCTCCGGATAATCCTGAAGATGTTGAAGTCCTGATTGCAGCATCACGCAAAGAAAAAGTGGAAGACCGTGTGGCGGCTGCTTTGGCGGCAGGTCTTAAAGCCGTGGTGATGGACGCGGAACCCTATGCGGCGCAGGCAGCATTCGAGTTAATGTTGCGCCAATTGCCCGGTGACGGTAAAGATCAAATCATAGCATTAGTTGATATTGGTGCCACAGTGATGAAAGTGAACGTACTGCTTAACGGAGAATCTTTATATACTCGGGATCAGCCATTTGGGGGAAATCAGCTTACACAGGAAATTCATAATCAATTTAATCTTTCTATGGAAGAATCCGAAAACGCAAAGCGGGGTGGAAATTTGCCGGAGAACTACCAAGCGGATGTCTTGCAGCCGTTCTGTGAAACACTTGCAATCGAAGTAATGCGTGCGATTCAGTTTTTTTATACATCAACACAATATACTGAGGTGAATTATATTTTTATCGCCGGTGGATGTGCTGTTATTCCCGGATTAGACGCTATTATTTCATCGCGTACACAAGTCAGTACGCTCGTTGTGAACCCCTTTGCCAATATGGAACAAGCAAACCGTATTTCGCGGCGGCAACTGGATCTCGATGCGCCTGCGCTATTAATCGCCTGCGGTTTGGCTTTGCGTAGTTTTGATCTCTCATGATTCGAATTAACTTACTTCCTCATCGTGAACTAAAACGTAAAGCCAGGCAGCGGCAAATTGCCGCATTGGCTGGTTTGGTGAGTCTGTTGGGAATTGTTGTAGTCTGGGGGGGGTATTCGATGATTGACGGCGATATTGAATATCAGAATGGGCGCAATCAGTTTCTGAATGATCAGATCGTGCTATTGGATAAAGAAATTGCGGAAATCAGGGAAATAAAAACACAAACACAAGAATTGCTGGCACGTAAACAAGTTGTTGAAACCCTGCAAAATAGCCGTTCCGAAGTGGTTCATTTGCTGGATCAGTTGGTGAGATTATTGCCCGATGGCGTACATTTACAGAGTATAAAACAGGAAAATCAAGATGTTATGCTGATTGGCTATGCGCAAACAAACGCTCGTGTTTCTGCTCTGATGCGTAATATCGAATCTTCACTCTGGTTGAAAATGCCGCTATTGATCGAAATTAAGGCGATAACGGTAAATAATGCGCGACTGAATGAGTTTCACATGAAAATAAAGCTTCGACGGGAAGATATTGAAGAGTAATTGAAATTCACGAATGACGATATTTTAAAAAACTGAAAATATTGCGATGAATGATCTGCTTATTGAATTAAAGCACTTGGATATCAATCAGGCTGGCAATTGGCCGGTATCGCTTAAGGTTGCTGCATTGGCAATTTTATTTTTTACTATCATCGCCGGTGGTTATTTCTTAGTTTGGCAAGAACAATTGGAAACGTTGGAAAAAGTGCGAGCCGAAGAAGAAACACTAAAAAATTCCTATCTTGCCAAGAAAAGGAGCGCGGTTAACTTACCCCTCTTGCGTGAACAATTGAAAGAAATTGAGAAGAATTTGAGGGTATTACTAAAACAACTTCCGGATAAATCAGAAATGGAAGCGCTCCTGATTGATATCAATCAGGCAGGATTGGGGCGAGGATTGCAATTTGAGTTATTTAAACCGGCGGCGCAGGAAACGATCAATACATTTTATGCCGAGCTACCGGTTTCAATCCGAGTAACAGGTGGTTACCACGATATCGGAGCGTTTACCAGCGATGTGGCGCAACTGTCGCGCATCGTAACTTTAAATGACATCAATCTCAAACCCGGCAGTGATGGCAGATTGGTATTGGATGCTGTTGCTAAAACGTTTCGTTATTTGGATGAAAACGAATTAGCTAAGCAGACCACGGGTAAATAACCATGATAAGAAAAATAATCCTGCTAATATTGGCGGTAGCTTCACTGATTATGTTAACTGCATGCGGTCAGAATGATTATAATGATTTGGAGGCGTTTATTCAGAGCTCGGGAGAAGGGTTGCACGGTAGAGTTGACCCGCTTCCGGAAGTTAAACACTACGAATCATTTGCTTATAATGCATTTGATCTTTCCAATCCATTTGCGCCGCGTAAAAATGATCAAGTTCAGAGTGTTGCGAACGGTATTCAACCGGATTTAGCCCGGCGTAAGGAAGTATTGGAATCTTACCCGCTCGAAAGTCTCGCAATGGTCGGTTCTCTGCAGCAAAATGACATAATTTATGCTTTGATCAAATCGCCAGAGGGCACATTGTATCGGGTAAAGATAGGTAATCACCTTGGGCAGAATTTTGGCAGAATCAGCCAAATTTCGGAGTCGGAAGTAAAATTACTGGAAATCGTGCAAGATGGTGTCAATGAATGGGTTGAGAGAACCAGCGCGCTTATGCTTAAAAATTAGGAAAAAACATGGGCCAACGAATACTGAGAATTAATATAATAAACATTATCTTAGCATTGTTGTTAATTTGTTTTGCGACCCTGGTATTTGCCGAGGAATCGCCATCGTCCGCCAAGCCTTACAATAGTATTCGTGATATAGAGATTTCTACTTTCTTGAATGGTGAGGTAATTGCAAAACTTACACTTGATCATCCATTGCCTGTTTTGCCTACGGGCGTCGCATTGAGTAATCCGTATCGTATTTATTTTGATTTCCAAGATGTTGCAAACGGTCTCGGTAAGCACGTACAGGAGGCGGCAGCGGAAGGCGATTTACGTAGTATCAACATCGTGCAGGTTGGGAACAGGACACGTGTTGTAATGAATTTATCCAAGTTGATGCGTCACGAATTGCACCCACAAGACAATATACTGCTGATCAAATTGGTAAGTGCGGGAGAAAATATGGCGAGTAATGCGGTTGTTCGTTTTGCCGAAGAAACACCCAACAGAAAAATGAACAATCTGCGCGATATCGATTTTCGTCGTGGCACCAACGGTGAAGGGCGAGTGGAAGTCGATATGTCGAACGAGGGCGTTAGTGTCGATGTACAGCAACAGGGTAACAATATTATCGTTGAGTTCGTTGATACCTTACTGCCTGGAAGTCTGACAAGGCGATTGGATGTTGTGGATTTTGCAACACCTGTGCACACCATCGAAACTTCCAAGAAAGGTGACAATGTTCGCATGCTGGTAAAAGCGGGCGGCCGCTGGGAGCATTCAGCACACCAGGCAGGGACGCGTTTTGTCCTGGAAGTTCGCGCTTTGACCGAAGATGAAGAAGAAATTGCCAGAAAAAGACGCGTCGATGGAGGGTATACCGGTGAACGTTTATCGCTGAACTTCCAAGATGTCGAAGTGCGGGCAGTGTTGCAAGTACTAACGGCTTGCCGTGCACCCGTCGTTGCAGAATCGGAAAATCGGCTCGAATCTTCGCTACATCCAGCATT
>JAMXAE010000160.1 GCA_024281695.1 Nitrosomonas sp.
TGGTAGAGTCCCGGATTGTGATTCCGGTTGTCGTGGGTTCGAGTCCCATCAGCCACCCCATCTGATTATCTTCATCTCAATGTTCACAGTTATTATTATTCACTTAAATTAATAAAATTTATTTTGTATCAATAAATCATAGAATCCAAACGTGACTTTATTTGTTCAAAAATATATATTACTTTTTGTAGAGCAGTTTATTAACTCCCATTATTCTTCAGGACAGGAACATCATCATGGACCATAATATATTCAATAGCCTGCATGAATTATCCATTGCACAAGGCTGCAGTGCAAAATATTATTCACTTCCGGCATTGGAAAAATTTGGTCTTGGAAAGATATCTCGTCTACCCATATCTATTCGCATCATATTGGAATCTGTACTGCGTAATTATGATAATAAAAAGATAACCGAAGCCCATATCAAACAATTGGCAAATTGGGAACCCAATGCAGCGAGAGTACATGAAATACCTTTTGTCGTTTCGCGTATTGTTTTACAAGATTTCACAGGCGTACCACTTTTGGTTGATTTAGCTGCTATGCGTAGCGCAGCAATAAAATTGGGTAAGAACCCCAAACTAATTGAACCATTGGTGCCTGTTGATCTGGTTGTTGATCATTCAATTCAGGTCGATCATTATGGCAGTAAAGAAGCACTCAATTACAATATGGAAATCGAGTTTGCTCGAAATAATGAACGCTATGAGTTTATAAAATGGGGTATGCAAGCATTTGATACTTTTAAGGTAATACCTCCTGGAATTGGCATCGTACATCAAGTTAACCTGGAATATCTTGCACGCGGTGTTCACCAAAAAAATGGAGTTATCTTTCCTGATACTTTAGTAGGTACCGATTCACATACGACGATGATTAACGGCATAGGAGTCGTAGGTTGGGGGGTGGGAGGTATTGAAGCCGAAGCTGGCATGCTTGGGCAGCCTGTTTATTTTCTTACACCTGATGTGATTGGCGTTAATTTAACCGGACAATTGCGTGAAGGAGTGACGGCCACCGATCTGGTTTTAACGATTACCGAAATGTTACGTAAAGCCAATGTGGTAGGTAAATTTGTTGAGTTCTTTGGTGAAGGAACTGCATCACTGACATTACCTGATCGTGCCACTATTGCCAATATGGCCCCGGAATATGGAGCTACAATGGGTTTTTTCCCAGTTGACGATGTCACTATTGAATATTTCAGAGGTACAGGTCGTAGCAATGAAGAAATTGCTGCATTCCAGACTTACTTCCAGGCACAGGAAATGTATGGCATTCCTCGCAAAGGAGATATCGATTATACACGGGAGCTAGCGCTTGATTTAAACTCAGTCTCACCTTCGTTGGCAGGTCCTAAACGCCCACAAGATCGTATTGATCTTGCAGCAATCAAATCTAAGTTTACTGAGCTCTTTAATAAGCCTGTCATAGAAAGTGGCTACGGCAAACAAAACGATAATATTAATCAACGTTATCTAACACGTAATGCTCGTACTCACGATTCAGATGTTTGTACACATATCGGTTTTGATCATGTAGATGAAAATAGGCTGTCACTGCACAATCCGCGTAATGTACCTAAGGCATATAGCAATCAGTCGATCCAAGAAGCCGCGTCGACAGAACGACGGATGGTTTCCCGCAACATCACTGAAATGATCAGCAACCACCCAACGCCTAACTTAGTCAGTTCACCTACCGACGAATTGAATAGTTCTTCAGTTGATTTAGGTCATGGGGATATATTAATTGCCGCTATTACTTCCTGCACTAACACGTCTAATCCAAGCGTTCTAATTGCCGCAGGACTGTTAGCTAAGAAAGCAGTTGAAAAAGGTTTGTCGGTTAAACGTCATATTAAAACATCGTTGGCGCCAGGCTCTCGTGTAGTGACAGATTACCTGACAGTCACGGGATTGTTGCCCTACCTTGAACAACTTGGTTTTAATCTGGTTGGCTATGGTTGTACCACATGTATTGGCAATGCAGGCCCATTAGCGGAGCCCATTGAAGAGGCTATCGTAAAAAATGATTTAGTTTGCTCGGCCGTGCTCTCGGGAAATCGCAATTTTGAAGCCCGGATTCACTCGAATATTCGCGCCAATTTTTTAGCCTCCCCACCCTTGGTTGTGGCTTATGCCATTGCAGGTACTATTTTGAAAGATCTTACTACTGATCCGCTGGGTATCGGTAAAAATAATCAGCTCATCTGGCTTAAAGATATCTGGCCAAGTAGTGCGGAAATACATGCACATATGAAATTTGCTACCAATGCAGATACTTTCCGGCGGCTCTATCATAACCTTACCAAAGATCACTCGCTCTGGAATAACGTGACATCAGTCACTGGAGGAACTTACAACTGGCCACAATCTACTTATATTGCAGAACCACCTTTTTTTGAGGATTTCTCCCTGCAACCAGTAGAAGCCACTGGTTCCGATAGAATTAATGATGCTTACGCATTGGGTATATTTGGTGATTCTGTTACGACGGATCATATTAGCCCCGCTGGTTCCATCAAAGACAGTTCACCCGCTGGCCGGTATTTGCTGGATAATCATGTGGCCAAAGTGGATTTTAATAGCTATGGCGCTCGTCGTGGTAACCATGAGGTTATGATGCGCGGCACATTTGCCAATGTTCGCATCAAGAACCTCATGGTGCCAGGCAGTGAAGGAGGTATTACTCTTTACCAAAATGCGAGCGATGCTGAACCAGTACAAATGAGCATTTACGATGCTGCCATGAAATACCAATCAGAAGGTATTCCTACGCTTGTTTTTGGCGGTAAGGAATACGGTACCGGCTCCAGTCGCGACTGGGCAGCTAAAGGAACGCAGTTACTGGGTGTCAAAGCAGTGATTGCAATCAGTTTTGAGCGCATACATCGCAGCAACTTAATTGGTATGGGAGTACTTCCACTACAATTTAAAGACACTGATAGTATTGATTCTCTGGGCATCAAAGGCGATGAGAAATTTGATATTCTGGGCTTAGACAATATCCAGCCACAAAAAAATGTGATTTTGGTGATTCGAAGGAAAGATGGCACCAGCCAATCGACTCAACTATTGTGCCGTATTGATACAGCTATTGAAGTCGATTATTATCGACATGGCGGTATTCTGCCTTATGTACTCAGAGAATTGATGGCGAGTTAATTATCCTTCATTTGCTGAAATGCTTGGTTCTTTGTTTTAGAAGGCAAGAATAGGTATTCAAATACTGTAAGCCTATAATCGTCAGCGCGAAGTAATGGTGTCCGTTTCCCATAACATAAGCCCGCGCATCAGAGTTCATCATAAAACAGAATAGCTACATTATTTACATACGCAAGATTAATCTCGCCCATTGTTTCTTAGGCCCGCAAATTTAGGCGAAATTGTTTTATCACAGTTAATATGCTTTATTTAAGAAGTAACGGCTATATAAACTTATTTGCTGTTCAATTCTTTGAATTGCAAGATCGCTAACTGACTTCATTAGTGTGATTTTCCATGATTATTCAATCTAACTTCAACGTGACGACTTTCAATTCGATGGAATCTCACCAGGAACGATTCCGCTTTCTGAGTGAAACAGCAGAAATCGGTGATTGGTATTACACTGTTCACGCGAATATAACGACTTGGTCGGAATACCTTTATGATTTCTACGAATTAGATAGAGATTTTGACTGCTCAACCCTACTTGAAAGCACTCATTTTTACCGCGGATTGCAAAAAGAAAAAATGCTCATGTTTATAGAACATGCCAAAACAATAAAAGCAAAGTGCGTCGATGAATTTATGATTGTGATGAATGATGGTAGGCTCAAATGGCATACCACAACGATTTATCCAATGCTTGATGATCATGGGGATGTTATTGGTCTATATGGTATTTTGCAAAATATCTCACTAAGAAAACAGGAAGAAGAAAATAAGAAGAAAGAGCATTTTCTTTACAATTACATACTGGATAGATTACCTACCGAGCTAGTCGTGCTAAATAAGGAAGGGTGCTATATTTATGCGAATCATGCGGCTATTAAGAGTAAAGAATGTCGCGGTATTGTTACTCGAATAAATCATAGTGAATATAGCGATCTTGGCAATTGGATCCCCGCTGCTGGGTCAAGACGAAATGAAGTAATGAGTGAGTGTATGGTGCATAAGAAATTGGTGACTTTTGAGGAAAAGTTCACAGGTTCTGATGAGGTAGAACGAACTTATATACGCAACATGTACCCGCTTTTAGATGAGAATGGTGATGCAGAGTTCTTAATCGGATACGGGATGGATATCACCGAGCTCAAAAAGGCAAAGGAAACCAGTTTTAAGCATCAGCAAGCAATCGAGATTGCGCTGGATGGGGTGGCTTTGCTGGACAATACCGGTTGTTATCATTATATGAATGCTTTTCATGCAACCATTTTTGGGTATGAAAAACCAGAGTTGATCGGAAAGGCTTGGCATGTCACTTATCCGGATCATGAAATTGAAAGGATCAACAAGCATATTTTTCCACTACTAATGCAAAAAGGCTCTTGGAGTGGTGAAACGCTCGGAAAAAAGAAAGACGGTTCACCAGTATTTCAGGAAATTACGCTCACTCGCCTTACTGATGGAGGAATTATCAGTATCTGTCGCGACATTACTGCAAGAAAAAAGAATGAATTGGAATTGCAGCGGATGGCTATTGTTGCTGAGAAGACCAATGGAATCGTCATGATTACTGATCATGAAGAGAAAATTATATGGGTGAACAATAGCTTTGAAAGAATTTTGGGATACAAATCTGAAGAGGTAATAGGATTCGATCCGGCAACTTTTCTTCAGGGTCCGGAAACCTCTAGTAAAACAATCGAAGAAATTGCTTGCTCATTAAAGACTACAGGCAATTTCTCAGGTGAAATTCTGAATTATACAAAAAGTGGGGCCAAAATTTGGTTATATCTTGATATTGCTGCGGTATATGATGATGAAGGAAATTTGATCAATTATGTAGCTGTAGAGAACGATATTACTTTGATAAAAATGGCGGAGCAGCGGCTACAAAAAGCTATGGAGAAGGAGCGTGAACTTAATCGCTTCAAGACCCAGTTTGTCAGTCTCGCTTCGCACCAGTTTCGTACACCTCTCGCTACCATTCGTTCAAGTATTGATCTGCTAGATCTAAAAATGGAATCGACCGATTTGAGTTCGTTTATTAGGCTTTTTCAGCGACATAAAGCCATTATGGCGGAAGAAACGACCCGCATGACGGAATTAATGGAGAATATTCTGGATATCGGGCGGATTGATGAAGGCAGAATAGAATTATTCAAGAAGGATCTCTCGTTCAAGAAGTTCATGGATAAGTTCGTTAAGTCCAATGCTGAACCTAATGGACAGCAACGGAAACTGAAATACCACTTTGGTGCACCTGATCGAATCATCGGTATTGATGAAATTTTGCTTCGTAACGTTTTACGGAATATCGTGTCTAATGCGTTTAAGTATTCCGAGGGTAGATCAGCGCCTGAACTTACTGTTATTCACCAGGATGATCGTTATTTAATAACAATCAAGGATTTCGGAATTGGTATTCCAGAGAAAGATCAGCCATTTCTCTTTCAGTCTTTCTTCAGAGCCTCAAATGCTAAGATTTTTCCTGGAAGTGGACTTGGTCTAATGATTGCTAGAAAACTGATCATGATACATGGCGGTGATATTGCTCTTGAAAGTAAAGCTGGTAATGGTTGTAAGATAACGATTCAACTGCCTGTATGAGTAGAAAAGATGAACAATGCACTGATTCTTGTTATCGAAGATGAGAAGGCACTTCGTGAAAACATCGCTGAAATTATTGAGCATTATAGTTTTCGCGTAATCAGTGCTGCTACCGGTGAAGAGGGAATAAGGATTGCAGCGGAATCTATACCAGATGTTATTATTTGCGATATTATGCTCCCTGAGATGGATGGTTTCGAAGTATTTGCCAGAGTGAAGCAAATGCCGATGTTATCATGTACTGCATTCATATTTTTGACAGCGAAATCGACTCGTTCGGACACTCGTACAGGTATGGATATGGGAGCCGATGATTATCTCACCAAGCCGTTTACCAAAGAGGAGCTCATTAGCAGTATAAGGACGCGACTTGAGAAATTATCAAAGATGCGGCAGCAGAGCTTATTTGAAAAGGACGAATCAATTGATGAAGCCACGTATGACAGGATAGTTAGCCTTACCAAAAGAGAACGCAACATACTCGACGAGATATCTGAAGGATATACCACGCCACAAATTGCTAAAAAACTATTTCTGAGCAAGAAAACTATAGAAAATCATCGATTCAATATTTCAAGAAAGCTCAATCTTACCGGACCGAACAGTTTGATTAATTTCGCACTACGAATGAAAGTGCAAAAACCGGGTCGCCACTCTCCAGAAAAACAAATAGCTACTTCATCAAACTAATTTATTGTCTAGAAGGCATTCTTTGTATTATTCCAAAATCTCTTGGAGTTTAATACCTCGCCGTTTGCGGCGGGGTACTTTATTCAAGTGAATCCTTGGATATCTGGTTGATACGTCTGTCAGAAAACCAGAAACTGATAATAAGCTGAATAATCACTGTGAAAATGAGTGGATCCACTCATTGTAAAAGAGTGACAATCAGCTATTCTTAATAACGTAGAAAAGGGTTTGTCAGGGGATCGCCAGAATAACTAATCTCTTGATATATCTTGACACTGCGTTACTTAACTAAACAAACGGAGGACTATGATGGCAACAACTTATGGAACAAGTAGCGCGAGTTCGAGCGCTAACTATGACATGTCGCTGTGGTACGACTCAAAGTA
>JAMXAE010000002.1 GCA_024281695.1 Nitrosomonas sp.
AACGATGTTTTGCTGGGCTAGAAATTTGGGTGAGCCTAATAGATATTGGATGTTATCTATGTGGGCTTTGATACCACTACCGGTGATGGCAGAGAAATCATGAATGGGTTGAAGTTGTATATCCATTTTTTGAGCACTGTCCAGAATTGCTTTGGCCAATGGATGTTCGGATCCTTGTTCTAGAGAAGCTGCAATTTGGAGTAAATCCTGCGTACTGATGGGTTCGATGGGAACAATGTCGGTGACTTCCGGTTTGCCTTCAGTGAGTGTGCCGGTTTTGTCGACAATAACGGTTTGAATTTTCTCAGCATGCTCAAGTGCTGCTGCATTCTTAACCAGAATGCCGTTTTGTGCACCGCGTCCTGTACCGACCATGATGGCGGTGGGGGTGGCCAATCCCAATGCGCAGGGGCAGGCAATCACCAGAACTGCGACAGCATTGATGAGAGAAAAGACAAAGTCTTGGGTGAGCCACCAGGTTATCCCTAGTGTTAAGCTACTGATAACTAAGACAATGGGAACAAATATTCCTGAAATGGTGTCCGCCATGCGTTGAATAGGGGCTTTGGAGCCTTGTGCTTCTTCGACCAGATGAATGATGGCAGCCAGTTGGGTATGCGTACCCACCTTGGTTGCGCGGCATTTGAGCAGGCCTTGTTGATTTAGGGTGGCAGCGAATACTTTTGCACCCACTTGCTTGCTGACGGGTAAACTTTCTCCGGTCAACATGGATTCGTTGATACTGGATATACCTTCCACAACCATTCCATCGACCGGTAGATTTTCGCCTGGGCGTACGATGAAGATATCGTTGATTTGCAGACTACTGGCGGGTACTTCAATGATGTCGCCATTGCGTTCAATGCGTGCAGTTTTGGGTTGTAGTCTAATCAGGGCTTCAATAGCTTCAGAAGTTTTTCCTTTGGCGCGTGCTTCCATCAATTTGCCTAATAAAACGAGTGTAATAATAGCCGCACTGGCTTCAAAATAGATATGATGATTTAGTGCGAATGCGGTGACGATAGCACTAAAGAAATAGGCCATGCTGGTCCCTAATGCAACCAGCACATCCATATTGGCTCCGCCACTACGTAGCGCATGCCAGGCTCCGATATAGAAGCGTCTGCCAATCCAGAATTGTACCGGAGTTGCTAATAACCATTGCAACCAGCGAGGTAACATATCCATCTCGTGACCCGAAAACATGGCTCCCATTTGCAGCATTAATGGCAGGGTGAGAGCGGCTGATATCCAGAATAAACGCAATTCGGTGCGATAAGCGGCCAGACGCCGTGCTTTCACTTCGGCATGGCCGGATTCGGTAATTTCGCTGGCATCGTAACCTGCATTCATCACGGCATCGATTAAGTTGTTGACAGTGACTAGGCCGGGTATGAAATTGACTTTAGCTGTTTCGGTTGCAATATTTACGTTGGCTGTGACACCGGGTAATTTATTCAGTGCTTTTTCAATATGTCCTGCGCAGGCCGCACAAGTTATTTTGCGAAGCTGTAGTTGTACAGATTGCGGTGTTATATGGAAGCCGGCTTTTTCTATGATATTAATCAGTGTATCTGCTTTGACCCGTGTTTCATCATAATTCACGTGCGCTTTTTCATTGGCAAAATTGACAACTGCCTGGACACCGGAAAGTTTATTGAGATTTTTCTCTATCCGTGTCGCACATGCAGCGCAGGTCATGCCTTCAATAGGTAATTCTATTTGTTTGAGGATTGAAGAATCCAACGGTGTCTCCCCACTGAATAGTACGATTTGAGAAATGGTTACGTGTAATAGTTGCTAGGGTTTTTTAGCGATCAGGCACCAGCATACCATCAATTAATTTAACCTTATCACCTTGATGGAAGTTTGCCGCATCGGGGAGTGTAATGATTGCTTGGCTGCCATCTTTCATAGTGACACCAATGTTGTATTGATTGCTTGGCTGAGTAATATATCCTCCATCATGGTTCTGAGCGCCGCCTGGCATAATGGGGTGGTAATTGGTGTCGTGTGGATAGTGGGCATAACGAGCGATTTCCCTAGCGACTGTTCCGGTGACCACACCGTTTGCTATAGCATTCAGACCGCCACCTTGACTCACTTTATTAATGAAATCAATTACGCCGCAATTGATACAGCCCGATGCGGTAGGTTGACGGTGTATGATGCCGGCATCGGTACTTTTAATGCTGATACTGTTGCGAGCGCCAATGGCTGTGCCCGTACGATGAATTGATCTAGGCAGCCTGTTTAGATCCGGTGGATTTTCTGGTAATGACGAGGTTGTAGGGTTGGGTGTATTAGGATGCGGGTAACTATTATTTGTTTGGGTAGGTTGTGCGTATGTCATATTGACGACAAACAGGCTGCAAATAATGATAGAAGCGATATTCGCTAAGTTAACATCGTGATGGTTATTCGACATTGCTGATCTCCTCGCAGACTGGTATCAATAATATTATGCGTATCCTTTAAATTTAACTCTGATTAGATTTACAAGTATTGAATTGGTTTCATCATAATGATTTCTGATGATTTTGATCGTCAACAGTATGAACGGATCAATTTGTTTTTGCTAATTATCTTTTTTTTCAGAAAAATTCTTATCGGATTGTGCTGATGGCATAGGCTCGACTTCTTCACTGTGGTTTTTGATCATAAAAGTCGCGATAAATATACCCAGCTCATAAAGAAGACATAAGGGGACTGCTAGCATAAACTGTGAAATGACATCGGGAGGAGTGAAAATGGCTGCAATTACAAATGCGCCAACAATCACGTAAGGACGAATTTCCTTTAGTTTTTCAATTGTGATTACACCTGTTCTGACTAAAATGATGACAAATACAGGTACTTCAAAAGTCACTCCAAATGCGATAAACATGGATAAGACAAAGCTTAGGTACTTATCAATATCTGTCATTACGGCAACACCTTCCGGTGCAAAATAAGTAATGAACTCAAATACCAATGGCAGTGCGGCAAAGTAGGCAAATGCCATACCAAAGAAGAATAGAAAGCTGCTGCCAATGACCAGAGGCAGGGCCAAGCGTTTTTCATGAACATAAAGCCCAGGGGCAACGAAAGCCCATATTTGATAAAGGGTGTGGGGTAATGTAATGACGAAGGCCATCATCATGGCAACCTTCATGGGTACAAAGAAAGGTGTCGCCACATCCGTGGCAATCATCTGACCACCTTGTGGTAGCTTCTCTAGCAGCGGTTGCGCGAGCAGGGTATAGAGCTCCCGCGCATAAAAAGCACAAGGCAGAAAGCCAAGCATGAATCCGCCGAGTGCACGTATCAATCTGGCGCGCAATTCTACCAAGTGTGATAAGAATGAGCCCTCAAGCATGGTGATCGTTGCGGGACTGGTTAAAATGAATGGACATTAATGAATTCATATAGACAGTCATTGAACTGCTATTTTCTTTCCTCATCATTGGTGTTGCGTGGAAATTCACTGATATCTGGAACCGATGACTGTGATTCGATATAGGGTGATGGTGCGGATAAATCGACTGGCTGATTTGCTTTGGTTTTAACATCAGTAGTACCCGTTTTCAACTGCTCAACGCCTTGTTGTACCGAGTTCTCAATCGACTGAACCGTTTCTTCCACGGAAGATTGCATTTTCTTCAGTTCTTCCATGCGCATTTCATTATGAATATCGGTTCTTATACTATAAACGAAGTTGCGGCAACGTCCATATAAATGTCCTAATGTACGTGCTACGGTGGGCAATCGTTCAGGTCCGATCACGATCAGTGCAACAATCGAGATGACCAGTAATTCCATGAAACTGATATCAAACATACTACTCCATTGATTGACATTGTATTGATGAAATCATTGATTAGATCTGAGCATACTGGTTTTTCCCCAAAATCGATGAGAAGTATCTGACAAGCCGTTGGAAGACTATCTGCGTTGCTGCTAAGGTGCTAAAGCAGACTCAGAATGCTCGCTTATTAGGCATAAACTGCGCTTTTCTGCCTGTTTCTCCTGCACCGGCTGCCTCAATATGTTTTTCAACGGCCTGCTAAACCTTAGTTTGTGTTTTTTCTCTCATATCAGCATCGGTTACTTGATTATTTACCCTTGCTGGCTGAGATACGCTATTTTCATTTGTTATTTTGTTTGCGTGCATTGGTGAAATAGGAGTATTGACGGATGTGGGTTGTTCTTCTTTGATACTTTCCTTCACCATATTTGCTGTAGTTTCCTTTTTCGTTTCGACTTCTAGAATTGGATCGTTAGCATGGGCCGATTGAAATGCAGTGGGTTCAGCTTCTGATTCTTTCATTCCATCTTTGAAACCTTTTAAAGCACCGCCCAGGTCACTACCCAAGTTACGTAATTTCTTGGTGCCAAATACCAAGACAACAATTGCCAATACGATTATCCAATGCCAAATACTGAATGTACCCATCACTTCCTCCGCTTAAATAGAACAGTATTGTTCTAACCTTGATGAATCATTACAGGTAGACGTTCTCTGCCACCGATGATATGGAAATGTAAATGAAATACTTCCTGCCCACCTACACGTCCAGTATTGATGATTGTGCGAAAACCATCTTCGCAGCCTTGTTCTTTTGCCAGCTTAGGGGCTAACAGTAGCATTTTGCCTAATAAATTTTGATGATTATCTTGAGTCTCGGTTAATGAATCAATATGCAGCTTGGGAATCAATAAGAAATGAACAGGCGCAGCAGGATTGATGTCATTAAAAGCGATAATTTCTTCATCTTCATAGATTTTGTTGGAAGGAATTTCTCTTTTTGCTATCTTACAAAATATACAATTGTCCATATCTAACCTGTTATTCGAGATGCTTTTTCTTCTATACCAGAGACCCCTTCGCGTCTTTCCAATTCGTTTAACACATCATCGGGAGTTAGTCCATGATAGGCTAGTAATACTAAGCAATGAAACCACAAGTCAGCCGTTTCGTAAATGACTTGATTGATGTCGCCATCCTTGGATGCCATCAATGTCTCAGCAGATTCTTCGGCTATTTTCTTGAGTATTTTGTCTTGCCCGCCATGAAATAGCTTGGCCACGTATGAGCTGTTGGCATCCGCTTGCTTGCGTTCTTCAATGGTTTGCGCCAAACGGCGAAGAATAGTTAGATCAGTCATTTATTGTAGATTTCATCTGGGTCTTTGATAATGGGCGCTGCAATAGTCCATTCATTACCTTCAAGTTTCTGGAAGAAACAATTATGTCTACCTGTATGGCAAGCGATACCACCGATTTGTTCCACAATGAGGAGTAATACATCTTCATCACAATCCAGGTAAATATCTTTTATTTTTTGGATATGACCAGACTCTTCACCTTTGTGCCATAGTTTTTTGCGGGAGCGCGACCAATAGACTGCTTCGCGTTTTTCTGCAGTCAGTTTGAGTGCATCTCGGTTCATCCAAGCAACCATAAGGATTTTTCCACTATCAGCTTCTTGAGCGATTACAGGGATCAATCCATCTTCAGCCCAATTAATTTTGCTAAGCCAGGTGTCAGGTATCAATGAGTTTATACTTCCTAAAAATTCAATCACTAATTATGCTAGTAATTATTACAATCTTACTTCAATACCATGTTGTGCCATATATTGCTTGGCTTGCTGCACAGTAAATTCACCATAGTGGAAGATACTGGCTGCTAGCACAGCATCGGCATGTCCTTTTAAAATCCCATCCACTAGATGATCCAAGTTGCCTGCACCTCCGCTGGCAATAATCGGTATATTAACTGCATCTGAAACAGCGCGTGTTAAGGTTATATCAAAACCATTGCGTGTGCCATCTCTATCCATGCTAGTGAGCAAGATTTCGCCAGCCCCCAGGAACTGCATTTTTTGAGCCCATTCAATGACATCGATACCTGTTGCTTTACGTCCACCATGGGTAAAAACTTCCCAGCGCGGTGAGCCATCTTGGGTTTTAACCTGTTTGGCGTCTATAGCGACAACGATACATTGCGAACCATAATGATCGGATGCATCGGCTACCAACTGGGGATTCAGAACGGCTGATGTATTGATGCTTACTTTATCAGCTCCCGCATTGAGTAGTCTGCGGACATCTTCTACTTGACGCACGCCGCCACCAACGGTTAAAGGAATAAATACCTGTGCGGCGACATCTTCAATAATATGCAAAATCAAATCGCGATTATCTGAGCTGGCCGTGATATCCAGAAAAGTCAGTTCATCTGCACCTTGCTCGTCATAGCGGCGCGAAATTTCAACTGGATCACCCGCATCTCGCAATTCTACGAAGTTTACACCTTTAACAACACGCCCATTAGTCACATCAAGACATGGAATAATACGTTTAGCGAGGCTCATCAGATTTAAAAGCCAGTTATGAGAGTCAATAAAAGATTACGAATGATGATTTAATTGAAAAACTGTTTATGCGACGCTATTACTTGCACTCAGCTTATCAGCCAATATTTGCGCTTCCTTAAAATCCAGTGAGCCTTCATAGATGGCTCTGCCTGTAATGGCACCCATAATTCCTTCTGATTCAATTTCACACAATGTGTGAACATCATCAATATTGGTGATGCCGCCACTGGCGATGATTGGTATGGTTAATTGTCGAGCTAACTCCACTGTGGCTTTGGCATTGATGCCGCTGAGCATGCCGTCTCTGCCGATATCGGTGTAAATAATTGCTTCTACGCCATAACCTTCAAATTTTAAGGCCAGATCGATGACATCATGGCCGGTTATCTTGGACCACCCATCGACTGCTACCTTACCTTCTTTTGCATCCAATCCGACCATAATTTGGCCCGGAAATGCATTGCAGGCATCTTGTAAGAAGCCGGGGATCTTAATGGCTGCAGTTCCAATGATAATGTAAGTGATTCCATTATCCAAATAACGTTCAATCGTATCGAGATCACGAATACCGCCACCCAGTTGAATTGGAATCTGATCATCAATGGCTTGGACAATGTTACGAATAGCCATTTCATTTCTAGGCTTTCCGTCAAATGCACCATTTAAATCGACAAGGTGAAGTCTTCGTGCGCCTTGACTTAACCAATGTGTTGCCATCTCGCTAGGCACTTTGGAAAATACTGTAGCATCTTCCATCACACCTTGCTTGAGTCGAACACAGTGCCCATCTTTGAGATCTATTGCAGGAATAATCAGCATAGCTTAATCAGAGTTAATAGTTGATTAATGAAATTATTTTACTAACCTTTGATTCTAGAAGCGTGGTGTCCAATTAGCAAAGTTACTTAATAATGTTAGTCCGGCTAATTGGCTCTTTTCTGGATGAAACTGTACAGCGAAAATATTATCCTTTGCAACCGCACAAGTAAATGGGAAAGGATAATTGCTGCTTGCAGCAATGGATGCCGGATCAGTTGTTTCAACATAATAACTATGTACGAAATAAAAGCGTGCATCTGTTGCGATACCTTCCCACAAAGGATGTTCAATCGCCTGGTATACCTGGTTCCAACCCATGTGTGGTACTTTAAGTTTCTGCCCATCAGCAGTGATCATGGCTGCAGCAGGAAAATGAACCACCTTTCCTGGCAGTATGTTTAAGCTTTTAGTTTGTCCTTCTTCACTTTCTTCAAATAACATTTGTAAACCAAGACAGATACCAAGAAATGGTTTGTGCGTGGCTGCCTCCATGACAGCTTGCCGTAGTCCACGAATTTCAAGTTCATGCATACAATTACGCATGGCGCCTTGTCCTGGAACTACTACACGCTTTGCTTTTTGCACTATATCCGGATCACTGGTGACCGTAATAGACGCGGTGGGCGCAACGTGCTCAAGTGCTTTGTGTACGGAACGTAAATTGCCCATTCCATAATCAACAATTGCAATATCAATCATATGCTAGTGTTTAAGAACAAGGTAATTTATAAAGTGCCTTTAGTGGATGGAATAATACCGGCTGCAGCAGGATCTTGTTCAACAGCCATGCGCAATGCACGCCCAAATGCTTTGAACACCGTTTCAGCCTGATGATGTGCATTCTTTCCTGCTAAATTGTCAATATGCAAGGTTACCAAAGCGTGATTAACGAATCCCTGAAAAAATTCATTAATGAGGTCAACATCAAAATCACCAATTCGAGCGCGTACAAAGTCAATATGTAACACCAAGCCGGGGCGTCCCGATAAATCTATGACCACCCGTGACAATGCTTCGTCCAATGGCACATAAGCATGACCGTAGCGACGCAATCCTTTTTTATCACCTACTGCCTTAGTAAAAGCCTGGCCCAATGTGATGCCAATGTCTTCAACAGTATGATGTGCGTCGATGTGTAAGTCGCCTTTGGCCTGGATTTCAAGGTCTAGCAAGCCATGACGAGCAATCTGATCAAGCATATGATCCAGAAAGGGCACGCCCGTGTTTAAAACAGCTCGACCTGTGCCATCTAAATTCAGATTGATGCTGATTTGAGTTTCCAGCGTGTTGCGTGTTACCTGTGCTTGGCGCATAGAATAAAATATTTGATTAATACAAGGATTTTTTGGTGAATTTTAAACAGTTTTACTGAGTATGGTGCGTAATATTTCGCAAAATTGTGAATTTTCATCAGGTGTCCCTACAGTGACACGTAGACAATTTTCTAATAAAGGATGTGTGCCATCAAGATTCTTGATCAATATCCTATGTTGTTTAAGCGCCTGAAAAATTTTACTCGCTGCATGAACCCGGAACAAAATAAAGTTAGCGTTCGAAGGAAATATTTCTAGCCTATCCATTGTATCAAGATATTGACGTACTTTTGTGCGCTCTACTTTGATAGCTTCAGCTTGTTCCAATAGTACATCAGTATGATGTAATACCTTTTCTGCAATCAATTGGGTCATTATGCCAACATTATACGGTAAACGCACCTTTTCCAATTGTGTTAACCATTCCGATCGGCCAATCAGTAGGCCCAATCTTAAGCCTGCCAAGCCTAGTTTGGAAAGTGTGCGCATTAATAACAGATTGGGGTATTGCGTTAATTGGTTGATCATGCTGGCATCAGCAAAAGCGTGATAAGCCTCATCGACTATTACGATCCCTGAGGTTGCCCGAATGATAGTGAGAATGGCGTTTGCATCAAATAAATTCCCTGTCGGATTATTGGGATAAGCCAGGAAGATAACTGCCGGTTTATGTTTCTCAATGGCTGCTAACATGGCTTCCAGATCAAGTGAAAAATCCTTTTTTAGCGATACTCCTACATACGGCATATTCGAGAAGGTGGCAATCATTCGAAACATTACGAATGCAGGTTCAACGCTCATGAGTACTGCACCGGGTTTTGCGGCTGCCATGGCGATAATCTGGATAATTTCATCGGATCCATTGCCCAGTAGAATATCCATCTCATCAGAAATAGCCAATGCTTGGCGTAGCGCTGCTTTTAGTGAGACGGCGCTGGCGTCGGGGTAGCGATTGACCGGAGCAGTGGCTGTTAACTGTGCGATTTCTTCTCTTAACACAGCAGGTAATGGATAAGGATTTTCCATTGCATCCAACTTGATCATGCCAGTTGCGGGCGGCACATGATAAGCTGAAAGCGCAAGAATTTCCGGGCGAATAATTTGATCTGGACTTTGAAAATTAGGCATAGGTGCTCATTTTAACCCAAGACGGATTTAAAATTGAGATCGTTACTATAATTTTATTGGAATAAATGCGCAAGTTGATATGCATATCAACGTATGCATATGTATCAAAGCATGTTTTCTATTACGTGTTGGATAATAAATGGTGCTAATAGCCTTTAAAAGAGATTTCTTTATTTTATTAATCGCTACAGTAAACGGCTCTTGTCGCCTGTGCTAAAACCAATCAGCGGTTCCGAGAAATGCTTGCTAAAAGCGATGACTTTAAACAGTTCACCCATTTCAGCAGGGCTGATCAATTTTTGTAGCTGATTGGCTTGGGGTAAATATTGATTCATATTTTCAGCCGATGTCTGTGCCAGAATTTCAGTGATGCCACAATTAATCAGGAAAAAAGCCTGAGTAGTGTAACCTGACAGCAGAAATTCGGTATTCTCGGCGGCTTCAGTAACTGCACTGAAATCAACATGGCTAGTGATATCCTGTAAGCCTGGCAGATAAAATGGATCATCATGCGCATGATGGCGATAGTGACACATCAGCGTACCTTGGTTACGCTGTGGATGATAATATTCACTGCGACCAAAACCATAATCGATAAATAAAATCACTCCTTGTTGTATAACATCCGCCAGGCTGCGTATAAAGCGTCTGGCTGCTAGATTGATTTCGCTGATGTAAGTATAGGTAGCGGTCGCATCATTGTCCGGATTGACTTGGCACATTAGTTCACGGGCTATCTTGTATAATTCTTGATTCTGATTCTGAATGGGACACTCCTGCCATTCGAATTGGGCATTTTGCCAGATAACGCCACGTTCATGCACTGCATCATCATGCCATGACACAATATGCACCGGCATGGCATCTAGTACTTCGTTGGCAAGAACGGTGCCATTAAATTGTGTGGGCAACCGTTCCAACCATTCGAGTAAATGCATGAAGCGAGGAGCCTCGGTAGCAAAGAGCGTGCGTTGCCGTTCACGCAACTCGGCACTGACTTCAAGAATAAAATATTTCTTAGGTAAGCAATCGAGTTGTTCCAATTCACCGAGCATATCCAGCGCCAGTTTGCCTGATCCGGCACCAAATTCTAGAATGTCGGCATTCTCAACTTGCTCGGAAATCTGCTTGATTTGCCGTGCCAATGTTCGACCAAACAACGAAGAGATTTCTGGCGCAGTAACAAAATCTCCTGTACGACCTAATTTGGTGGCGCCACCACTGTAATAACCCATGCCAGGTGCATACAGGACCAGATTCATAAATTGATCGAATGAAATCCAACCACCTGCTTTGATAATTTCATTTTGAATTAGTTTCTGCACAGCGTGACTATGCGCAAGTGCGGTTTCGCTGGCGGGCGGAAGCGTTGAATGTAAAGACATGAGCAGGAAAATTTCTTTGTGGTAAATTCGAGAGATCGGAAACAAATCGTGACATAGTTTAACAGCACTGATGAAGGAGAGATATGTGCGAGAGAAAGTGATATTGATTACGGGGGGGGCAAAACGGGTGGGGGCCGCCATCAGTCGGAGATTACACGCGCAAGGCGCCAGATTGGTGGTGCATTATCGCTCTTCATTGGACGAAGCGAGAATGCTGCAAAATGAATTGAATCAAAAAAGATCCGACTCCGTTGCATTGGCGCAAGCCGATTTGCTGGATAGTGAATTGTTGCCGGATTTAATAGAGAAAGCAGCCAAGCGTTTTGGGCAACTGGATGTATTGATCAATAATGCTTCCAGTTTTTTTCCGACCCCTTTGCATCAATGTACACAGGACGATTGGCATGATCTAGTGGGCAGCAATCTGCGAGCTCCTCTATTTTTATCTCAGGCTGCAGCGCCATATCTGAAGGCACGGCTAGGTTGCATAATTAATATTGTGGATATTCATACAGAACGGCCATTAAAGCATTATCTGATCTATAACGCCGCCAAGGGCGGGTTGTTGTCACTGACCAAGTCACTGGCTGTGGAGATGGCGCCCGAAGTGCGCGTCAACGGCGTTTCTCCAGGGCCTATTTTGTGGCCTGAAGATGGCGAATGGAGGGATGAAGCAGCACGCCAGCAAATTATTGCGAGCACACTACTGAAACGCTGTGGCGAACCGGATGATATTGCCAAAACCGTACAGTTTCTGATTGCCGATGCGCCTTATATCACCGGTCAAATTATTGCTGTGGATGGTGGGCGCAGTATTCACTTGTGAAGAATGATCGAGGATTATGCATTTTCACCAAACGCATTCTTAATCCATTCAATGTGCTCGCCATTGGCGCCTGTGAGTAGTAATGCGTCAAAGCGACAGGGAGCGTCATCAGGCAATGCTGCGAGATAGTGGCGCGCGGTTTGCAGGAGTTTGGCTTGCTTGGAGGATGTAATGCTGGCGGCAGCACCACCAAACATTTCATGAGCGCGCATTCGAACCTCGATGAATACGACTGTATCTCCATCGCGCATGATCAGGTCAATTTCTCCGAAGCGACAGCGATAGTTCCGTGCAATCAATACCAGATGTTGGTGCTGGAGATATGCGGCAGCAATTTGTTCGGCCTCACTGCCCTTCATGGTTTGCCATATCCTGCGATGATTGAATGAGTTGTACTTTGCCTTGCTCAAATTGCGCTGCAAGCGGTTCGCGGATAAATTGATTGGGAGGTGCAAAGCGTATATGACCGGTTACGCCATCGAAAGAAATTTCATTGATTCTTTGCGACTGAGGCGGCAAAAGATGAGTCATTAGGCGGAAAGCATCGATGCCTAACGCGTAAAGACGCTCCATGTCCGTGCTTTGAGCTTTATTCGTGTGGCGATAAGCCATGACAGCGGGGTGATCGGGTTGGAGTAACCACGGCATATCCATAAATCGAATGCCATCCAAATCATTGTTTAGCAGAAAGCTATCATTGCTAGTGAAAACCTGCGAAGTCGCATACACAGGCGTTTCGGGATCAAGGTATGTTCTTAATACGTGTGCTTTGGTAGAATCCAGAGCAAGAAAAATCAAGCGATCATTGCCTGCCGTTAAATTGCGAAATTGTTGCAATCTATTCGGTTCATTGGCATAACGTAATGATTCCATGGTATTGTCAGGATTACTTTGCCATTTCTCTATAAAAGCAGTCTGTAAGCGTTTGGATAACGAGCTGTCGTCGCCGATGACGATGGCATGATTTTTACCGCTGGTCAGCGCCCACTTTGCGATGTGATGTGCTTCGGATTCCATTTGCAGGCCAAACAGATACAATTTGGAAGGTAAAGCTTTGGTATTGTCAATACTGTTGAGTGCTAGAGTGGTTACTTCCAGTGTTTTACTGGAAGCGATGGCCGATACACCGTCTCTGGTGAGTGGTCCGACGACGAGTATCGCGCCAGCAGTGATTGCTTGCTGATAGGTCATCCAGGTATCGAGAGAGTCATCGGTGGTGGAATATATTCGAATGATTAATGGCAGTGCTTGCTCACGTAGCGTGGCCGCTACAAAACCTTCTTTTACAATCCGGGCAGCTTCTCCAAATGCAGATGATTCCAGCGGCAATAGTAAGGCAATATGAGGAACGGGCGCTGGTTCGATAGCTTCTGCAGACTGCGAAGGTTCTTCGGGATCAGTAGCCATTGCCAGCGAGCTGCCGTATAGTGCAAAGATCACGACCAGAACAATTGTAATAAAACGTTGCATAGTGAGGATTATGCTGGAAAAAAGCGCATTATATGTGGTTGCTACCCCAATAGGAAATTTAAGCGATATTACTCTGCGGGCGTTAGACATATTGGCAAAAGTCGACGTGGTTGCGGCTGAACATATTCAAAACTCCAAACATTTATTAGCGTCACATTCAATTTCAGCAAAGTGGATTAGTTTGCATCAGCATAATGAAACGGCGGTTGCAGACAAAATATTAGCGCTATTAGCCTCCGGGGGATGCGTGGCATTAGTGACAGACGCCGGTACCCCAGGCATTTCTGACCCTGGCGCAATACTGGTTCAACGTGTGCGTGCGCAAGGTTATTCAGTCATTCCGATTCCTGGCGCCAATGCAGCTGTATGTGCCTTGTCGGCGGCTGGTATTACGAATCCACACTTCCTATTTTATGGCTTTTTGCCTACCAAGACCGGTTTGCGCCAGCGGGAATTGACGGCTCTTCAGTCCCAAACGAGTACATTGATATTTTATGAGGCACCTCACCGCATTCTGGAATGTGTGACGGATATGTTGGTAGTATTCGGGCCGCAACGACAATTGACCATTGCCCGGGAATTAACCAAAGTATTTGAAACCATTCATGTGGGGACATTGCAAGAAATCCTTGTTTGGTTACAAGCCGATGCCAATCAGCAAAAAGGTGAATTCGTTTTGTTGCTATCGGGCGCTGAAATTCTAGATAAATCGGAAGTGAGTGAGCAATCTCGACACACACTGACTTGTTTGCTGAGTGAGTTGCCATTAAAACAGGCAGTTAAACTGACTACCGAAATTACCGGTGAAAATAAAAACACGCTTTATCAGTTGGCGTTGGATCTGAAAGCAGCCAAATACCCTGAATAGCTGAGTGCCTGGGATATAATACCGAGATACAACTTAACCACCGATTAATCGTGACCCATCTCACCATAACCCGCCCTGATGATTGGCATTTGCATGTGCGCGATGGCGAGCAGTTGTGCGCAGTGCTGCCACATACTGCGCGACAATTCGCTCGCGCCATTATCATGCCTAACCTGAAACCGCCGGTGGTGACGACCGAAAGGGCATTGGCATACCGAGCACGAATCCTTGCGGCCTTGCCGACAACTCTGCGATCCCGTTTCGAACCGCTGATGACGCTTTATCTGACTGACAATACGCAGCCTGCAGAAATCATCCATGCCAAAGAAAGCGGTGTCGTGCATGGCGTGAAGTTGTATCCAGCGGGTGCTACAACCAATTCCGATGCCGGTGTTACCGATATAGCAAAATGCTATGCCACGCTGGAAGCCATGGAACAAAACGATCTGCCCTTATTGGTGCATGGGGAGGTCACAGATTCTGATATTGATGTATTTGATAAAGAAAAAATGTTTATCGATCGGATTTTGGCTCCGCTTACGCAACGATTCCCTCATTTGCGCATCGTATTCGAGCATGTCACAACGCGGGATGCAGTGGCTTTTGTCAAGCAGGCATCCGGGAAAGTTGCCGCTACGATTACTGCGCATCATTTGCTATTGAATCGTAATGCAATATTTCAGGGAGGTATTCATCCGCATCATTATTGCCTGCCGATATTAAAACGTGAAATTCATCGGCAGGCTTTACTCGAGGCAGCTACGAGCGGTAGTGCTAAGTTCTTTTTGGGCACGGATAGTGCACCTCATTCACAAGCTAGCAAAGAAAACGCCTGCGGGTGTGCAGGGATTTTTACGGCCCATGCAGCCATTGAATTATATGCAACCGCATTTGAGCAGGTCGGTGCGCTGGATAAACTGGAGGGGTTTGCCAGTTTTTATGGCGCAGATTTTTATCATTTGCCGCGTAACCGCGATTTAATTACGCTGCATAAAGAAAATTGGATCGTTCCAGAGCAACTGGAATTTGCCGGGGATAAACTGATACCGCTGTACGCAGGACTCAGCTTGGCCTGGAAAATGGGGTGATCGTCAATCAATAACAAAAATCACGTTCCCGCTTTTCAGGTTGTTTACCAGTGCTTTAATGCGCGATTCCAGTGATACAACAATCGCGCAAAGCCGTTATAAGCCAGATGCGCGAGTGACCTGATTACCGGTATCTGAAATAGTGCTGCCAGCCAGCGCTGATTAGGGGTTTGCTGCCAGAGATGGATAAATGCATCAGCGCCAATCTTGATGCTGCCATGGTCATCCTTGACATGTAATCGTTCTCGCACCCGCTCCAGCGAGCTTTTTACATCTTCCGCCGCATCAGGATAGTGATGCACGTCCACCCTTCGATAGTTGTTATGCCGCACTTCTCCATGCGTTGGCGCTGGTCTTTGATGCCCGCACGACAAACCGGACATGCACTGTTGTAATAAACTTTGGTGGACACTCGTTAGCCTGTTTCTAATAAATGAATCATTTGTTTAAAGCATTCTACAGCAAGAATATCAGATATTTCTTGAGTATCAGGAAGTCTGTCATTTCATAATCAATGTTGCACTATTTAGGGTTTACAATCAGTTTATCCAGGAATAGTGGCGGTTCAAAAAACGATATAGACATGGCAGTGAAAAATTAACAAACCGCTCCAATCATTCATTTTCCCAGTGCGTCAGCGCTGGTTGCCGAGCTTGGCGGCAGCTATGCAGCGCAATTGGGTATCCATCTGCATGAACTCAATCCGGCAGAGATTTACAAGTGGTTCTTAGCCGCATTATTGTATGGTGCTCGCATTTCAGAGGCTATCGCTAGTCGCACCTGGCAAGTACTCAAGCGCTATGACATTCTGACCCCGGAGAGAGTGATTGATGCCGGTTGGGAAAGATTGGTGGCTTTGCTCGATGAAGGTGGTTATGTGCGTTACGATTATAAAACAGCCACTAAATTGCTCGCAGTAGATCAGTCTTTACTTGATCAATATGCTAGCAACCTGAATGACTTGCATGCCACCGCTGCAGATGCTTACGATCTGGAATAACGGGTAATGAATTTGGGCAAAGGGATTGGTTACGTGACTACGCATATTTTTTACGCGAACTGCGCGGTCGATGGGAAAAAGCTGCGCCGCCACTGGCTTCACTGGCACTGAATGCGGCACAGGAACTGGGCTTTGTTCTGGAAACTTTGAAAAATGACCCCAAGCGAATACTGATTTATCTGCAGCAAGTGTGGTGTAAAAATGGCGCATCAACGGAAAGTTTTGCTGATTTTGAAGCAGCATTGGTTCGGTATGGATTACGTCTGCGTCATTTGGGAAAGAAAACCAAATGCGCAAATTGATAGTCAAAATAACCTGAAAGGATCGAAGGCAGGGTTGAAACAAAAAAAGTGATTTTTCTCTTGATTCTGGACCTTATGATCCTATATTCGTAACATTACCTTATCAGGAAAAGGGGCGGTATGACAACCATTCGTTCGCCTGCTGTTGCAGGATTGTTTTATCCCGCTGATGCGCAACAGCTTGCGCAGGACGTGCGGCAATTGCTTGCACGAGCAAAATGGTATGATCTCAAACCGAAAGCGTTTATCGTTCCCCATGCTGGATATATTTACTCCGGCGCTATCGCTGCCACGGCATATGCCAGCCTGCAATCAATCGCTGAAAAAATCAAACGTATCGTATTACTCGGCCCTGCACACCGTGTTGCTTTGGAAGGTCTAGCACTGCCCGGAGCGGATATGTTTGAGACGCCACTGGGATGCGTGCAACTGGATGCGGATTTAGTGCGCAAGATAGTTCATATGCCGCAAGTGACGATCAACAAGGCAGCGCATACTTTGGAGCATTCATTGGAAGTGCAGTTGCCATTTCTGCAAAGTGTACTGAATGATTTTACCTTGCTGCCATTAGCAGTTGGTCATGCCTCAGCACAGGCCGTGGCTGAGGTGTTGGAACAGGTGTGGAGTGGAGATGAAACGTTGATTGTGATTAGCTCGGATCTTTCACATTATTTGCCATATGCGATTGCTCAACGCGTGGATCACGCAACCGTGCAGTCCATATTGCAGCTACAACAACCCATTGGACATGATCACGCGTGTGGGGGTACACCCATCAGTGGATTGATCATTGCAGCACAAAAGCATCATTTGACAACGTATTTGCTTGATTTGCGCAATTCTGGAGATACTGCAGGCTCACGCGATCAAGTGGTTGGCTATGCGGCACTGGCATTTACTGAAGAGGAGGTATCGTGATGTCGCTTGAGAAAAATGAGCAAGGAAAAATATTGTTGCACATTGCCCGTGTGGCTATTGCTCGCGCTTTGCGTGCCTCCGGTCAATCATTGACCATTGATGAACAATTACCGTGGCTTTCTCGACCAGGAGCAACTTTTGTCACCTTGACGCAATCGGGTGATTTGCGAGGCTGCATTGGGTCATTGCAAGCGCGCAAACCACTGATTGAAGATGTCAGCAATAATGCGGTGGCAGCCGCACTGCACGATCCCCGTTTCATGCCATTGACAGCGAATGAGTTATTGATGGTCAATGTGGAAGTTTCACTGCTTTCCGACCTGCAACCATTGGATTTTGATAGTGAAGCCGATGCTTGGGCGCAATTGCGCCCGAACATTGATGGGATAGTGCTTGAATATGGGGCTTATCGCAGTACCTTTTTACCCCAAGTATGGGAAAGTCTGCCGCAACCTCGGCAATTTCTCGCCAAGTTAAAATCCAAAGCCAGATTATCTGAAAATTTCTGGACTGAGGATATCAAATTGTCCCGCTATACCGTCAGTAAATGGCGCGAAGCCGATTTTGCCAAGGAGCATGCCCATGGATGAGCCGATTAGTGCTGTAGAACGATATCCTGCTAAGTATTGGCATCAACTGCAGGATGGCCGTATCCAATGTGATTTGTGTCCGCGCGACTGCAAGTTACACGAAGGGCAGCGCGGCGCCTGTTTTGTGCGAGGACGTGTTGGCGACGCCATGGTGTTGACAACTTACGGGCGGTCTTCCGGTTTTTGTGTGGATCCGATTGAGAAGAAACCACTGAATCATTTCTATCCGGGTAGCAGCGTGTTGTCATTTGGCACCGCCGGTTGCAACCTTGCCTGTAAGTTTTGCCAAAATTGGGATATCTCCAAATCGCGCAGTTTTGACAAGCTGGCTGATCAAGCCAGCCCGGAAGCCATTGTGCGCAGCGCCGAACGATATGGTTGCAAAAGTGTTGCATTTACTTACAACGATCCAGTGATCTTTGCAGAGTATGCGATGGATGTTGCAGATGCCTGTCATGCCAGAAACATTAAAACCGTAGCGGTGACAGCTGGTTATATTCATGCGCAGCCACGGCGGGATTTTTTCGCCAAAATGGATGCAGCCAATGTTGATTTGAAAGCGTTTGCCGATGAATTCTATGTCAAACAAACCGGCTCGCATCTGCAGCCGGTACTGGATACATTGATGTATCTGAAACAAGAAACGGATGTGTGGCTGGAGCTGACCACGTTATTGATACCGGGATTGAATGATTCAACCCAGGAATTGAGTGCTATGAGTGATTGGATCGTGAAAGAGCTGGGAGTCGATGTGCCGTTGCATTTCAGCGCTTTTCATCCGGATTACAAAATGGTCGATATACCAGGTACCTCTACCGAGACGTTGATCAGGGCGCGTAACATTGCACTTGCGGCAGGATTGCGTTACGTCTATACCGGTAATGTGCATCATGCGGAAGGCGATACCACGTTTTGCCCAACTTGTGGCAGCGCATTAATTGTGCGAGATTGGTATGAGATCAATGAATATCGCTTAACGCCTGAAGGAAGGTGTGCAGGCTGCAACACCAGTATCGCAGGTCGTTTCGAGCAATTTACTGCGCAATTCGGAAGAAACCGCATTCCTGTCGTGATAGGAGCCAGCGCATGACCAGTGTAAAAATTCCGGTTGGTTCGGTTGATCTCAATGGTGAGTTGGTGTTGCCGCCAGCACCCTCCGGTATCGTGCTATTTGCGCATGGTAGTGGCAGTAGCCGTTTCAGTCCGCGCAATATGTTTGTGGCCGAGGTATTGCAACAACAAGGCATCGGCACGCTTTTGTTCGATCTGCTCACGCATGCGGAGGATCAAGCATATTCAACGCGCTTCGATATAGACCTGCTGACAAGGCGTTTGCTGACGGCCACGCGCTGGATTCAAGCAAATTCTACAACAGAGGCCTTGCCCATCGGTTATTTCGGCGCCAGCACGGGTGCGGCAGCGGCGCTGCAGGCCGCTGCGGAAATGGATGGAGATATTGCTGCGGTCGTATCCCGTGGTGGTCGTCCGGATTTGGCCGGGGAAGTTGCCCTGGGTCAAGTGATCGCACCTACGTTGCTGATTGTGGGCAGTGCGGATTACGGTGTGATCGAATTGAATGAACAGGCTTACGCATTAATGAAATGTGAGAAGAAATTCACGTTGGTGCCCGGTGCGACGCATTTGTTTGGCGAGCCGGGCACATTGAAAGAAGCTGCACAGCATGCAACCAACTGGTTCATAAAGTACCTGTCATAGATTGGCTATTAAAGAGCAAGAAATACTTTAACTATACGATTCGATTATCCAGACTTATTCCTTAGGAATTCAAAATCTTTCCCATTGAGATCAAATATATTTAGCTCACTGTCGATTTCCATTTCAGCTTCGAGCCAATCTTGCAATGTATCTGTTTCATTGCCTTTGAAGCCGCGTTTTTCAGCCCGATAATAAGCGGCAGTGGCAATCATTGTCTGACGATCAATATCCTTTTTTTCGTTAATTGATTGGTTAGAGAGGGTGTTTTTTCTTCTTCTGGGAGTGTCTGATTCTTTAGTAATGATTTCAATAACTTCGCTTTGCATTTGATAGATCTCCTCTATGTATTTGAATTACGTGAATACATTGAATTTACCCAACATTCATGCGTGTAATTCTAAGCTGATTCGTAAGAAATGCTCAAAAAATGCTACATTATTTGCAAGATAAATGTCTTGATCGAAGGCATTTATCTATTTTTAATAATAATCCAAACGCTTCAAATAAAGTGTAGGAAAATACTTTTTTTTGACCCAGAAAATTCCTTAGTAATTAACCGAACTAGGATATTTCTCTGTAAATACTGATACTAATCTCTTAGAGTTTAATTCCTCGCTCTTAGGGCGTAGCGAGTTGGAAACCAGTAATTTGAAGGGTACATCTCCCTCTTTCCCGCTTGCAGCGGAGTGCTTTATCGAACCAATCTTAACATTCAATGAGAATAATTAAATGTTTTACCAAGGATTCAAGTACTACAGTACTATACTTCAATAGCAACCTTCAAATCAGGTTGAGCAGTACCCAATCAATAGGTTTATCGCCTACTGGCATTATGGGCGATGCCGTATTTCTTTTTTCTGCTCGTACCTAACCAGCTTCGCGAGATCAAGCAATTCTTCAGACAGTAATTCCAATATGTCGTCTAAAGTAAGTATGCCTATCAATTCTCCGTCTTCATCCACGACTGGTAAACGTCGAATAGTTTTTCGTCGCATCAATTGGATTGCTTCGAAAGTAGAGGTGCTCTCTTTGAGCGTAAACACTTCTGCTGCCATGATATCGCCTACGGTGATCACAGCTTCATCAAGTTCTGTTGCTAAAACTTCCACCACAAGATCACGGTCAGTGACAACACCTACAGGTATTGTGCGGCCATTGATATTATCAATCACAATAATTGCCCCCACATGAAATTTACGCATCAATTTGGCAGCTTCTAAGACTGTTGCATCACGCTGAATAGTGATCATTTCACGATTAAAAATTTCACGAATAGTCATCACACTCTCCTTTAATTTTTTGCTGAAAAGTCTAAACGGATTAGATAATGCATATCTAAATTAGCGTGACCAATGCATACGCAATAGGTTCTCTGATGGACTGTAGTGAAATTCCAGATCGCCTTGGCATGCATTATGGACGGCTTTACCGATACCGCGAGCCAGATGAATATCGGTAGTTGTTTCAACACAACGTTATCCTTCTCTTCGATTGCCATGATCCGCTTTAGCGGATGTTCAGTTTTCTCTCTTTCTTCAACATGATGGATAAGATGCATGGTCTCATCTCGATGCACAATGAAGAAATCTCCTTGCAAAGTTACAAAGCCGGCAGGATTTTGTTCAAGCATTCGCTGGCATGCGGGGCAATTGTGCTGATGTGATTTTGCCGGAGGTTGAATCCACTCCATCGTCCTGCATGAAATACTGCGTTGCACTGTGGACAAACTGACAGCTCAGAAGGTTTGCCTTTGGTTGTATATGTGTCGTGAATGTGTTCTTGAAAAATACTATCGTGGCGAGCAATTTGATGAGAACCCGGAGGTGTATTTTTTGTACCCATGATTAATCTCCTCTGATGCAGCTTAATTGTTTTAAAAATAGAATAAAATGTAATCATCCACATGGCAACGATTTAACGCTTAGAATAACAATATCAACTTACTTTTTAATCTTGCTCGCTTTAACAATTTTGTCAAGCATTCCTATAGGAGAGAATGATTATGTGTTGATATTTCGAATAGTTATACGAGAAATGGCCGAGTATGGCTAATTAATGCGGAATATTGGTGATCTAGCAATCCATTGGGGAATTGTCTGCATTGCAGAAATAGGCTCAAAATGCTTAGGTGCTTGGCATGCGATTAAAAGATTTGAATTGTTTGCATTGAAGCTGTATTCGCTTATGTATTTTTATAGTAGAGGTAGCTTAATGTTTGCGATTCTAATCTCTTCGATAGTTTTATTAGATTCTTGATATTCAATCCAGCCGATAAAAGCCTGGAAAAATTGCATTTTTCTTGATGTGGTCTTATGGCATAAAATGGATTAAATCGGTATCACAGATAATCCTTAAAAGGAATCTACATGATGTTTGCAAATCGTATTGCAGCGGCTAGGAAACTGGTTGAAGCGCTGTCTGATTATCGTGATAAAAATCCTTTGATATTGGCGATTCCGAGAGGTGCTGTGCCGATGGCGAAATTGATTGCCGAGCAATTAAAGGGTGAAATGGATGTGGTATTGGTGCGTAAATTACGCGCGCCGGGCAATCCGGAATTTGCAATCGGCTCGATAGATGAAAGTGGCTGGATTTATCTGACGGAATATGCTCAGCAAGTAGGTGCTGATCAGGATTATATTAATGCGGAAGTGACTGAGCAGGCAAAAATTATCCGCCAGCGGCGTACTCAATATACGCCCGAGCGTCCACCCATCGGTCCCGCTGGACGAATCGTCATTATTATTGATGATGGATTGGCGACGGGCTCGACCATGATCGCGGCATTGCACGCACTGCGCAATCAGAAACCTGCCGAATTAGTTTGTGCCATTCCGGTGGCGCCCCCTGAAACACTGAGAAAATTACAGGATAAAGCGGATCGTATAGTTTGTTTGTCGTCTTCCGATAATTTTTGCGCGGTGGGGCAGTTTTATACGGATTTTCCGCAAGTCACTGATGAAGAGGTGATTGCCTGTTTAATGGGCACAGCTTGATCACACAGGGCTAAAGTGCGCATTCTTATCAAGAAACTTGAAATCAAACTCAATGGCTAAACTTATATAATCATTTACCGGGAGATTATTGATGATACGAAATCCTATTGATGTTGCTACGCGCGTAAGTCCTCATTTATCCGCCTTGATTGAGAATCGAATCAATCGATCAGGCGATGATCAATACATCACGCTTGAGACTATTCATGAGTTTGTAACCGATTTGCTGTCTGATGCATTTGCTGAATCCGAGCAGTTGCATCACTTTGATATCAATGAATCTTTGTTGGATGAACTGAATGCACTCATCGAAGAATTTGGTGAAACAGCATTAGCCATCGATTTCGTACAAGAGATGGCAAGTGAGCCCTTGTCCCGAGTAATTGATTCTGTGATGAATGATCGAGACCGTAATAGTCCGCCAACACTTGCAATGATCAAGGACGCGATGATTTCGGGTCTATCTGCAAGCTTGGTAGGTGCAGGTGTATTAGAGGAAGACGAGGACGATGTGCTGCTGGAGGAAATCGATGCATTGATCGACCGGTATGGCGCCGATGCATTGGCAGAAGAATTTATACGTTACGAGTAATAATTCGCTTGCATGATAGAGGTTTTAACTATAATGAGAATGAACCTTAGACAAAATTCTAAATCGAATAATTTTACGTTCTTTATTGTGTTCTTATTGACCTATGTATCTCGATAAAATCTATACACTGAAAACAGGCGTTAGTTTTAAAGTTTCAACGATAGCTTTGCAGGAGCTGATTACAAATGCGTTGAATAAAAGAACGGATCTTGCTGGATTGGAAAGTGTTCGCTGCGTGAAGGACTTATATGCCTATTTAGCCGTTATTGTCTATGAAGGGGCTGAAGATTTTATAAACAGGCGATCTTGCTGGGCGAATAAACAAATCAAAGCTAATTTAATTGCAGGAAAACCCGTTTCATTCAATAGTTTTTGTAATCTGTTCTGGCGGGATCTGGATGAAGATGATCCAGACGGCGATGAATGGCAGCAATTGATTGCAAGTGACGGGTTTTATTCTCAGTTAGTTGTTTTTATGAATAAGCTTAGAATAGCTAAACGAAACTTGCAACAATATAAAGAAACAATTCCTGATGGTATCTTGGTTCAGTTTAAGTAGTTCGATATGCAAAGGAACTCTAGTAGGTTTGGCCTTTGGTCTAAAGATAGAGAGCTAAACGACACGGTGGTGAATTTGAAGGCTGTCAATTATATCTGTATAAGATAAGCGGCTTGTCATTATCTAAGCGATATCTAGTTAAGATGTTTAAATCGGCTTAAAGTGTTCCAACGCTAGGACGAGCTTGCTTACTGGAAGTAGGCACAGTGAGCAAATTCCTTATACAAAAGGCCAAGCCGATAGCTGTGATATATTTCATTTTTACTAACAAACTAATTGAATTAGATCCATTTGGTTTGTTAGGTTTAATAAGAAATAATCTAATCTATCTAGCTTGACCGAAGTACAAATTACTAGTAATTATTCTTATTTCTTAGGATTTTTTATTTTAGCAGGACAGGTAACCATTTCACCATCAGTACGATCCTTGATTTTGTCACCTGCTTTCTTGCCTTCACATGCCATTTGATTCAAGATATCTTGAGCTGATACAAACGGTAGCGCAGACTCTAGATTTCCACTTGCCAAAGTAACAGAAGAACCGAATAAAAAGATTGAAGCGAATGCCGCGATAAGAAATTTGTTCATTTTTAACTCCTATATTATATTTTATGAAGGAAGCCAATTTTAACGCATCTGACTTTCCAAATATGAATTTATCACAATCACAAATGTCATGGCCATTTCTTTTTAAAATCTTATGATTTGAAACAGTCAACTATAACATTATTTATAACTTGATCAAGCAAATCCAGAGAATGTTTTATATTTTGCAGAATAATTAAGCATTCTACTTAATTAAACGACAAAAGAAGTATTTAAAATCAATTTATTTCAGGTTTTTTGCCATTCTCAGGTGGTGTGTGAAGTTCTCTAACTGTCTTGCGATTTATGACGCAGCTGATAAGAATAAAACTAGATCAATATAGTAGCGGCAACGCGACGTCCTTCTTCAACCAATATATTATAGGTACGGCAACAAGCTTTTGTATCCATAATTTCAACTCCAATACCCTTTTTTATTAACTGACTGAGTAAAGACTGATCTGGAAACTGATGTTTGATGCCTGTACCCAGAATGATAATTTCAGGTGCGTGCGGTATCAGAACTTCGAAATGCTGAATCTCTAGTTGTGAAACTGATATTACTGGCCAGTCTTCAATCAGATGATCGGGTAATACAATTAAACTTTTTTCATAACGAGCATGATTAACCAATACATACTCATCGCCGTAGCCAGTGAAAATATACTGATGAGCAAAATTTGCCAAATGTAATTTCAATGATTTGATCCCTTTTATTTTGAATTTAGTGACTGTAATTATGCATTATTTAAATCAAAATACAATCATTGCTCTTTTTCTGAACCATTAGTAATGTTGAATTACTGCATAATAAATTCTATTTCGGGATTATTAAGAAGCAGATGATTAATTTTCTTGCGTCAAATGATACTGAATTCATTGCTTATTTTTGTTAGCTATTTTTTTTTCTATAAAATTAACTAAAGTCCCCAGAGTTTCAAATGTTTTAGCACTAATTTCATCATCATGAATCGAGATAGAAAAGTTCTTTTCTAAGGCTAAGATAATAGTAATTACTGCCACTGAATCAAGCTCAGGAATATTTCCTAGTAGAAAAGTATCGGATGTCATGGGGTTGAGTCGATCATTTAAACCCAATATGTCAGATAAGATTTTTTTTATTTTAATGGTATGGTCCATTCTTTAATAGTAAATAAGCTTTTTATTTTTATAAATATTAGTTAGTTTCATAATTATAAGCTGATCAAGAATTGTGATCATTTTGTTTATATAATGAACAGTTCTTATAGTGATAAGATATGCTCGATTAATAAGTTACGGTTGTATCTCCACAACTGAATTAGTTCGTGCAAGTCCATTAAGAATTCGTCCCGATTTATTACGAACTTGAATAACTTGGCCTTCGGCTGCATCAGCTAAAGCATGGCCTTCCGAACTGATACTAAATCCACGTCCTTGAATCACTAGACTAACCTTTTGACCACGTAAGATAGCATAAGGTGCACGTAGCATTTGTGGGCGGAATGGTTGACCTGCATTAAGATTGGTGGTTGCAACTTTGCCGATTACTCGTGCTGTATCAGTGAATATGCCATCTGGCATTTGTGTCAAATTAACATTCTGTAGGGCTATATCTTCAAATACTAGTGTCTGTCCGATTGAAACAGGGCGTGCTATATATAATATATTGGCCATCACATTTATTTCAGCTTGAACATAAATGGTCCAAGTTGCAGGCTGGCTAATGCAGCGAACACCGATGGAAGTTTTTCCCCATAAACGCCCGCCCGCTGGGATGAAAGGCTCAGGTTCAGAGCACTTTGGCAAATTGAGACGCTGATCGATTTTATCTACATTCACCATAACCTGCCCAGATAATGTTGCAGTATTCCTGTAAACAAAATCTTCAACTATCTTTTTGATCACAGAAATTTCTTGATATTGAGTAACAGACTCGTGCTGTGATGCAGACAAAGGGAAGGGGAAAATTGTAAGCACTAGCAGATTCAGGATAAATACTGAGTAACGTACCATAATTTATTTAACCATTAATTTTTTGCCGCTTTCGGCAATTATTGCCACGATATCGGTATCTTACGCAAGTAATAAAAGATTTTCTTTTAAAGATAACCGCTATTTCATGTCTTTTTCGTCAGTTGGTCGACTAATTAATACAACTATCATACCTGGCATGTTAAATGCTAATAAAAAGATTGAAAGATATATTTAATTAGGATTCATGCAATGATTAATAAACTTGATAAAGAACTAAATTTTCACCACCAAGCCTTAAGTTTACGAGCTGCAAGACAAGAGCTACTTTCAAGCAATGTAGCTAATGCAGATACTCCTAATTTCAAGGCGAAAGATATTGATTTCGCTAGTGTACTACGTGACAAGCTTTCATTGACTGCAAATACAGCCAAAGTTGGTTTAATAACAACATCTTCGGGACACATTAATGCTGAGACAACAGGCATTCTAGGAAACGGCCTATTATATCGCGTTCCTTTACAGCCTAGTGCAGATGGCAACACAGTGGATATGGATATGGAACGCACTCGATTCGCCGATAACTCAATAAAGTACGATGCAAGCATAACATTTATCACGAATGAATTTAGAAACTTATCATTAGCTATGCAGGAGAGATAATTATGTCTTTATTTAATGTATTTGATATAGCAAGCTCAGCGATGTCAGCGCAATCTCAACGTCTCAATGTCGTTGCTAGTAATCTTTCAAATGCAGACAGTGTTACCAGTTCAACCGGTGAGCCATATCGCGGACGTCAAGTTGTTTTTAGTACATTACAAGCAGCAGCAAATGGTGCAAGTGGCGTTAAAGTTGCTGGTGTCATTCATGACCCATCTCCTATGAGGCAAGTATTCGAACCGAAACATCCGCTTGCAGATAAAAATGGGTATGTGACGATGCCTAATGTAAATGTTGTAGATGAAATGGTTAATATGATGTCTGCGTCACGCTCTTATCAGAATAGTGTGGATATGATGAATACTACCAAATCATTATTACAAAAAACTCTGACTCTTGGTCAATAAAGGAGCACATGATGAGTTCAATTCAGCAAACCAATTCGCAAGTAGTTTCATCTGCAACAGCTACAGGTATCACAGCTAAAAAGGATGCTGAGAATCCACAGGATCGTTTTTTGAAGCTTCTGGTGACTCAGATGAAAAATCAGGATCCACTTAAACCTATGGATAACGCCGAAGTGACAAGTCAATTGGCTCAAATTAGCACGGTATCAGGTATCGATAAATTGAATACCACGCTTCAACTACTGACTTCTGATGTTGAAGATAGCTTATCAGTAGAAGCGACGGGCATGATAGGACATAGTGCTTTTGTCCCTGGTACATCTATTTCTCTTAAGGGAAATGAAGCTGTAGCGGGCGTTGAATTAACACAACCAGTTGATCAGTTGACAGTAACGATATTGGATAAATCAGGCATACCGGTTCGACATATGGATCTTGGTCCAAAGCCAGCAGGTATTAGCACTATTCCCTGGGATGGTAAGACAGATAGTGGTACAAGTGCAGCCGAAGGAAACTATACTTTTGCTGTCGGTGCAAAGCAATCTGAAAATGATATAAAAGTCAATACGCTTTCGTTGGGTTTGGTAAAAAGCGTTTCATCTGGTGAGAATAGTGCACTACTTGATATGGGCGAATTAGGGCTCGTCAATTTATCTGACGTTAAACGGACATTTTAATTAGGAGATTATCATGGGTTTTCAGCATGGTTTAAGTGGACTTAACGCTGCATCAACAAATCTAGATGTAATTGGGAATAATATTGCTAATGCAAATACTGCTGGATTCAAACAATCCCATGCTCAATTTACCGATATTCTTGCAAATTCTATGGGCGGATCAGGTTCATCGCAAGTAGGTATTGGATCTAAAGTATCAACGATTGCACAATCATTTAGTCAAGGAGGCATCTCGCCTACCAACAATCCCCTAGATATTGCGATTAATGGTCAAGGCTTTTTTCGTATGAGTGAGGGAGGGGTGATTAGCTATACTAGAGATGGTCAATTTAAAGTTGATGAAAGTGGTTTTTTGACGAATGCAAAAGGCACCAATCTAACTGGTTATATAGCAGATGCGAATGGAGTCATTGATACTAGCAATCAAGTCAATTTGAAATTAACTACGGCTGATCTCCCTCCTAAAGTGACGTCAACTTTTGATTGGGGTTTTACTTTGGATTCACGTAAAGCTGCCATACCTGCCAGCACTACTTTTAGTGTAGCTAATGGGGACAGCTATACAAATACACAGTCAGGAACGATTATCGATAGCCTCGGAAATTCACATGTTCTCGCCATTTATTTCCGGAAATCGGATGCTGCGGCTAATACCTGGAATGCCTATACAACAGTTGATGGAAAGATTGATGGCACAGGTTTGCCTGTTGGAGTGACTTTGGACGGCAGTGCTTCAACAACATTAGCTTTTGATGGAAAAGGCGCATTAACCCCGTCTACAAAATCAGTTGCTGTATCGGTTGATTTGGCGGCTATTGATTCAACATTAGGAGCAACTTCACCCTTGAATTTTACTTTGGATTTATCTAAGACAAAGCAATACGGTTCTGATTTTGCTGTAACTGCAATTGCACAAGATGGTTATCCTTCTAGCCGGCTGGCTGGTTTTACTACAGCGGCTGATGGTGTGATTCAAGGAAGTTATAGTAATGGCGAGACCAGGGCATTAGGTCAGATTGTTCTGGCTAATTTTGTTAACCCGCAAGGATTGAATCCTATCGGAGATGGTCGCTGGGTAGAGACATCAAGCTCAGGCCAACCCTTAGTTGGACCACCAGGAACTGGAACACTAGGAGTACTCCAATCTTCGGCCATTGAAGATGCTAATGTTGATCTGACATCTGAATTGGTAAAAATGATTACAGCTCAGCGTATGTATCAGGCGAATGCTAAATCAATAGAAACTCAGGATGCTGTTTTACAAACATTGGTTAATCTCTAGCATCATTTTTCAGCAGCTTATAGATTACTAAGAAATATTCTTATTTCATTGAGATTGAGTAAAAAATGGATCGACTGATCTACACATCAATGACTGGAGCGAATCATACGCTAAACCAGCAGGCTACGGTTGCGCATAACTTAGCTAACGCTACAACAACAGGCTATCGTGCTGAGAATAATGCATTTCGTGCTGTTCCGGTATTCGGTGATGGATTACCAACACGTGCTTTTGTCGTTGATTCAACAATAGGTGCCGATTTTACACCGGGTACTTTACAAACAACTGGCCGTGATCTAGATGTTGCAATCCAAGGTTCTGGGTGGATTACCGTTCAGCTGGACAATGGTGAAGAGGCTTATACTCGCAATGGTAGTTTACAAGTTAGCCCCAATGGCATCTTATTGACTCAAAATGGGCTTAGAGTTAAGGGTGATGCAGGCATCATTACGGTTCCGCCAGAAACTCGTATCACGATTGGAGTAGATGGCACCGTATCTTCTGTACCAATTAACCCTCAGCCGAATACAGTCGCTCTAGTGGGAAGAATTAAACTAGTAGATCCGCCGCAAGACAAGCTTATTAAAAAGGCTGATGGCTTATTTCATCTTAAAGATGGTGGAGTGGTGCAAGCTGATGCCAAAGTCAGACTAGTGGATGGAACATTGGAGGGGAGCAATGTGAATGTCGTGCATGAGATGGTTAGCATGATAGCACTTGCTCGACAATTTGATATGCAAATGAAAATACTTGAGAACGCGCAGCAGAACGCGCAGCAGGCCAGTGAAATAATGGTTGTCAGACTTTAAGAATCAGACACAAATTTAGGAGGTTAATGATTATGATACGTTCGTTATGGATTTCTAAAACAGGTCTTGATGCTCAACAAACCAAAATGGATGTGATATCAAATAATTTAGCGAATGTTAGCACTAATGGATTTAAACGTGCTCGTGCAGTATTTGAAGATTTGTTATATCAGACTGTACGTCAACCAGGCGCTCAGTCTTCACAGCAGACTCAATTGCCCTCAGGTTTGCAAATTGGCACAGGTGTTAAGCCTGTTGCGACAGAGAATATTTTTACCCAAGGGGGAATCTCACAAACGGCTAATCAGCGTGATGTAGCCATAAATGGGATAGGTTTTTTTCAAATTCTGCTACCTGATGGTACGACTGCTTACACACGTGATGGTGCATTTCAATCTGATATCAATGGTCAGCTTGTAACATCCAGTGGATATACAGTTCAACCAGCAATTACGGTTCCGCCTAATGCGACAGGAATTACAATTGCAAATGACGGTACAGTATCTGCAACAGTACCTGGATCTGTTGCACCTATTCAAGTTGGTAATCTTCAATTAGCTAGTTTTATTAATCCAGCAGGATTGCAGAAGAGAGGTGAGAATCTATATATGGAAACAGCATCCAGTGGAACACCTAATCAGAATGCTCCTGGTACCAACGGATTAGGGACATTAAATCAGGGGTTTGTTGAAACATCAAATGTAAACGTAGTGGAAGAATTGGTTAGTATGATTCAAACACAACGTGCTTACGAGATGAATTCAAAATCAATTGAAACTTCAGATCAAATGTTACAAAGACTGGCTCAATTATAGTTGAGATGATTGCCTGGGATACTGTGATGTTAAATATCATCCTGATAAAACAAAATCAGCATTTGTGCTGGTATACATCGTTGATACTTTTTTTGCTAGTATCAGGTTGTGCTATGACACCATCCACAACTACTTACCAACCTAATACATTACGGCCACTTAAGCAAAGCGCGGCAGTAGCTCAACCTAATGGAGCAATCTTCCAAGCTATTAATAGTACAACGGGCGGAGTTCGTTATACGCCTTTATTTGAAGATCGACGAGCGAGAAGTGTAGGCGACACTCTTATCGTAACTTTGAATGAAACAACCAATGCGAGCAAAAGTTCTGGAAGTAATGTCGATCGTTCTGGGGATATTGGTTTCTCGGTACCTAGTCTTCTAGGGATACCTTTAAGCCTTTTGCAGAAGCATGCAACCGTTGAAGCTAAATCCAATAATAAATTTGATGGAAGTGGTGAAAGCTCGAGTAAGAATAATTTTAAAGGAACGATTACGGTAACAGTCATAGAAGCATTACCTAATGGAAATCTCGTTGTTAGTGGAGAGAAACAAATAGGCATTAATCAAGGACAAGAGTTTATAAGACTCTCGGGTATCGTTAACCCAATTCATATTATGGGGAATACAGTTTCTTCAATTCAAGTTGCAGATGCGCGTATCGAATATCGAGCGAATGGATATATTGATGAAGCACAAACAATGGGGTGGCTATCACGCTTCTTCCTAACATTCTCGCCCTTTTGATCTCTGTAGTACAAAATATTATGAAAATACAGAAAATAATTATTTGTTTTTTTCTTACTAGCACCTTACTTTTATCAGGGCTATGCACTGCTGATCGTATTAAGGATTTAGCCTCCATTCAGGGGGTACGTAATAATCAATTGATAGGATATGGGTTAGTTGTTGGTTTAGATGGCAGTGGTGATATGACAACGCAGACACCATTCACAGTTCAGAGTGTTATCAGTATGTTAGGTCAATTGGGTGTTAACCTGCCGCCTGGTACTAATTTACAATTGCGTAATGTTGCTGCTGTTATGGTGACAGCGACGTTACCTGCATTTACTAAATCTGGTCAGCAGATTGATGTCACAGTTTCCTCCATGGGTAATGCGAAAAGTCTGCGTGGAGGAACACTATTGATGACCCCTCTTAAAGGGGTAGATAACCAGGTTTATGCAATGGCGCAGGGAAGTGTTCTAGTTGGTGGCGTTGGAGCTGCTGCTGGAGGTAGTAGTGTGCAAATTAATCATCTCAGTGTAGGACGTATCACAGGTGGGGGTATTGTAGAACGGGAAATTGCAACTACAGTTGGGCAAGGCGATTATATTAATCTTGAACTCAATGCGTCTGACTTTACTACGGTTCATCGTATTGTCGAAGCAATTAATGGGGTGTATCCCTCATCTGCAACTGCCATAGATGGTCGAATGGTGCAGGTGAAGGCTCCTTCTGATAACAGTCAACGTATTATGTTTCTTTCTCGGATTGAAAGTCTTGATGTTACGCCTGCAAAAGCGCCGGCTAAGGTTATTGTGAATTCACGTACTGGTTCAGTAGTGATGAATCAAGCAGTAACACTAGAGACTAGCGCGATTGCGCATGGTAATTTATCAATAATTATCAATACTGAACCGGTAATCAGTCAACCAGGGCCATTTGCACAACGGGGTGAAACAGTAGTTGCCCAGCGGTCACAAGTTGAAATACGCACTGATGAAGGGAACTTAATGCTTTTACCTAATGGCGCGGATCTTGGCGAAGTTGTGAAGGCATTAACGGCGATTGGTGCAACAACACAAGACTTGCTATCCATATTGCAGGCTTTAAAAGCAGCAGGTTCATTGCGTGCAGATTTGGAAATTATTTAATAGCGTATTAAACAAACATATGATTATCTCACCTGATGTTTCTAGTAAGCTAGCAATTGATGCTAAGAGTATCGATGATTTACATTTGATGTCTAAGCAGAATCCAGATGAAGCCTTGCAAAAAGTGGCGCAGCAGTTTGAGGCGTTATTTATGAATATGCTGCTTAAAAGTATGCGTGATGCTACACCTAAGGATGGTTTATTTGATAGTCAACAAACTCAATTTTTTACTCAGATGCATGATCAGCAATTAGCTCAGAATATATCGACAAAGGGAGTTGGTATTGCTGACATGATGGTGAAGCAATTAACTCGAGTTAGTAATTCAGTTGAGGCCAAGACTTCTATTGGACGTGCAGATGCTATTTTATCTGCGATTAATTCTAGCGATAGCTCATCATTGGTTGCAGAGGGTCATCCAAATGACAAATCAGGGCAGTTATGGTCGAATACTCGAGCTTTGTCTAATACAAATGTACCAGTCAACAAATTTAATTCACCAGTTGATGAATTAATAACGGCAGCCCAATTGGGAAGTATGCAATTAAATAAAGTATCTAGTCATCCAACTAATTTTATAGATAAACTTTTGCCTCATGCAAAAATAGTATCGCAGTCAACAGGTATTCCTCCTCATTTCATGCTCGCACAAGCTGCTTTGGAGAGTGGATGGGGTAAACATGAGATTCGTCATGCAGATAGTAGTCCAAGTTACAATCTATTTGGTATTAAAGCAGGTGCAAGCTGGAAAGGAGATGTTGTTGAAACCGTAACTACTGAATATATTAATGGTATGCCACAGAAGGTGGTCGAAAGATTCCGTGCTTATAACTCGTATGCTGAGGGATTTAATGACTATGCCAAATTGCTACTAGATAATCCACGCTATGCAAAAGTGCTGAAGTCTACTGATGCTGAGGCATTTGCAAATGGTCTCCAGCGTGCTGGATATGCCACTGATCCATTATATGCAGACAAGCTAATTCGAATACTCAATAGTGATGCATTGCAGAATCGAGAATTAATTTAATGCCCAAAATTTCTTAATTCTTTTATTCATTTGCCGATACAACATGTATATGTTTTTTAAATACTAAAAATCAGACTGGAATTATGGGAAATAGTATTCTTGACATTGGAGTTACTGGTTTATTAACTGCGCAAAGCCAGTTGCAAACAACTAGTCATAATATTAGCAATGCGAACACACCTGGCTTTAATCGCCAGCAAGTTATTCTTAACACAAATATTCCACAATCATCAGGTGCCGGATTTGTTGGGCGTGGGGTTCATTCAACAACTGTGCAACGCATATACAGTCAATTTCTTGTTAGTCAATCATTACAGATTCAAACACAGAGTCAGTCGCTAGATAGTAATTATGCTCAGATAAAACAGTTAGATACTATGTTTTCTGAGGCTACTTCTGGCCTCTCGCCGACACTCCAGAATTTTTTTAGTGCTATACAAGATGTAGCAACAAATCCATCTCTAATCCCATCGCGACAGGCTATGTTGAGTAATGCTGAAGCGCTTGTTTCACGTTTCCAGAGTATGGATCAACGTATGTCTCAAATTAGAGAAGGCGTAAATACTCAAATTACTAGTAGTGTTGTTGAGATAAATTCTTTGGCTGACCAAGTATCAAAAATGAATCAACAGATACTTCTAGCCGAAGGTGCTGCTGGTGGGCAACCTGCTAATGATATGCTGGATCAACGAGATGAACTTATTAACCAGTTAAGTAAATTAATAAATATCGATACGGTTAGACAAGATGATGGCGCTGTAAGCGTTTTTGTTGGTAATGGTCAGGCATTAGTTGTTGGTGCGCAAGCATTATCATTGCAAGCGATTCAATCACCTGATAATCCAGAGAATTTAACAATAGGGCTAGTTAGTGGGGATAATGTTATTCAGTTACCTGAGAGTCAGATTACAGGCGGTATTTTAGGCGGTATTTTATCGTTCCGTAGGGTTACTCTCGATAGCGCACAAAATGCACTGGGAAGAATCGCTATAACGTTGGCACAAACATTTAATGCACAGCATCAATTAGGTATGGATCTTAATGGAAATATGGGTGAAGATTTCTTTACCGTACCTTCCCCAAAAGTAATTTCTGCGTCGACCAATAATATAGCTTCTAATGTCACTGTAGGAATAAGTAATTTTAATGCCTTAACAACAAGTGATTATCAGTTTTCTTATGATGGAACAAACTATACGCTTACTAAGTTATCTGATAAAAGCTCAATAAGTACTTCAGTAGTTCCATCTGGAGCGACGCCACTAATTCTTGATGGTATATCTGTCACAGGAGCAGTCATTCTCTCTAATGAAAAATTTTTAATTCAGCCGACTATCAATGGTGCAAAGAACATAGCAGTGAATATTACTGATACTACTAAAATTGCTGCAGCAGGGCCTAATAGGACCAGTGCCGCATCAACGAATTCTGGTACAGGGGCTATTAGTGCTGGAACTGTAAATTCATTGCCTCTTAATTCTAATCTTCAACAACCTCTAACTATTACATTTCATACTCCATATGATGGACAATACGATGTGACCGGTATTGGTACTGGATTGCCAGCGACTAACCAAAATTATGCAGAAGGAGCAGATATTAGTTTCAATGGTTATAAATTTCAAATTAGCGGTAATCCCGCTGCAGGAGATATCTTTACAATTTCTCCCAATAATAGCGGATCTGCTGATAATCGAAATGCACTATTACTGTCTGCTTTGCAGACAACAAATATTTTGGAAAGCGGCTCAGCGACTTATCAATCAGCCTACGGGCAGCTTGTGAGTCAAATTGGTAACAAGACACGCGAACTGGATGTAACAAGTAAAGCGCAAGGTAATTTACTTGCTCAGGCTGAAAGATCCATACAATCAATATCGGGTGTTAATCTGGACGAGGAAGCAGCTAATCTACTGCGTTTTCAACAGGCTTTTCAGGCTTCCAGTAAGGTTATTGAAATTAGTAATTCACTGTTTGATTCTATCCTTCGAATTGGTTGAGCATTATATAGAGCAGAGGAAATAATATTATGCGGATTAGTTCAAATACAATTTATGAAACCGGAACCAGCTTAATGCTTCAACAGCAAGAAGCGTTAGTTAAAACACAACAGCAGATTTCTACTGGCATGCGCATTTTAACACCTTCAGATGATCCAATTTCTGCTGCGCAAGTATTAAATATTTCACAAACAGCATCACTAAATAAGCAATACTCGGTTAATCGTGCCAGCGCAGATTCTGCGCTGGTCTTAGAGGAGAATGTATTAAATGAGGTATCGTCACTACTTACTGCTATGAAGGTATCCGCAGTCAATGCTGGAACAGCTCTTACAGATGCTGATCGAAAGATTCTTGCTACAGAATTTCGTAGTCGATTAGATTCACTCGTTGGTCTCGCTAATACTACAGATGAAAAAGGGCAATTTCTTTTTTCAGGATATCAAGCAGGTACGAAACCTTTCGTTCAGACTGGGTTAGATGTGCAATATATGGGAGATCAGGGGCAGAGATTAAATCAGGTAGGGCCATCGCGTCAACTGGCTGTCAGTGATTCAGGCACAGATATTTTTGAGCGTATAAAAAATGGAAATGGTGTTTTTACAACAGCGGCTAATTCACTAAATAATGGTACAGGTATTATTGATCTGGGGGCAGTTATTGCACCGACAAGCCTTACGGGTGACAATTATGAAATAACTTTTGCAGTTGCTTCTGGTGTAACAACCTATGATATTGTTAATACGACGACTGGAGCGCCAGTTTCATCAGCTAATGTTTATGTCAATAACAATACGATTACTTTTGATGGAATGCAATTGAATATTACAGGTGAACCAGTTAGCGGGGATAAATTTACTGTTTCTCCGAGTGGTAATCAAAGCATTTTCAAAACGGTAAGCGATCTAATTGTTGCGTTGGAAAAGCCTTCCAGTGGTCAACCTGGAGGCACTCGATTTACAAATAGTTTAAATGCGGCACTAAAGAGTCTGGATAATAGTTTGGAAAATGTAAGTACGAAACAATCTTCTATTGGGTCTCGTCGTAATGAAATCGATTCATTAGAGAATGTTGGTAGCGCTCAAGATATCCAGTTTGAACAATTGCTTACACAATTGCAAAGTGTTGATTATGCAAAAGCGATATCAGATCTAAAGCAGCAAGAGTTATACCTCCAAGCTGCACAGCAATCCTATATTAAAATTTCTGGCTTAACTTTATTTAACTTTATTTAATTCTTTCGTTGATAGTTAATACCTTGGTAGCCTATGTCTCTGCGAATTTGGTAGCCATTAAAGTGAATCTTTTCTATTAACTTATAAACATGTTGTTGAGCAATCTTAACGTTTTCTCCTAATGTTGTTACGCATAAAACACGTCCCCCTGCTGTTAAGATTTCTTCCCCATTTTTTCCTCCTGCGAGTGTTCCAGAATGAAAAATATGAAAATTGTCAGTGTCATTTTGCTCATCTATTAGATCAGATAAACCCTGAATGACATCATTTTTCCTTGGGTTTTCTGGATAGCCATGTGCTGCCATGACCACACAAAGCGCTGCGCGTCGATCCCATTCAATATCAACTTCATTAAGCGATCCATTCACGGCGTGCTCAATTAATGTAAAGAGATCACTTTTTAGGCGCAGCATAATAGGTTGGGTTTCTGGATCTCCAAGTCGGCAATTAAATTCCAATACTTTTGCCTCATTCTTTGCAGTAACCATCAATCCTGCATAGAGAAAGCCCCTATAGTTGATACCTTCTTTTTTCATTCCTGTTATGACAGGGGTAACGATATCGTGCATGATTTTTGCATGCAGACCAGGAGAGATAAAAGGGGTCGGTGAATAAGCACCCATCCCTCCGGTATTGGGACCTAATTCCCCGTCCTGTAGACGTTTATGATCTTGGCTGGTTGCTAGTGGTAAGATATGTTGACCATCTGTCATTACAATGAAACTGACTTCTATGCCCCGTAGAAATTCTTCTATAATAATTTCACTGCCAGCATTTCCATAATTCTTATCAACCAATATGTTATTTACAGCAGAGTGAGCTTGTTCATTTGTTTGAGCAACAATAACGCCTTTGCCTGCTGCGAGACCATCTGCTTTGATTACTAGTGGAGTGACTGATTGATCAATGTACTGGTGTGCTAGTACAGGGTCGGTGAAACTTTTGTAAGTAGCGGTAGGTATATTATGTCGTTGCATAAATTCCTTGGCAAAGACTTTCGAAGTTTCGAGCTGTGCTGCTTGCTGAGTTGGTCCAAAAATTTTCAAATTTGCAGCTTGGAATGCGTCAACGATACCGGCAGCTAACGGAATTTCCGGACCTACAATAGTGATAAATATTTCTTCTTTCTTTGCAAATTCAATTAGTTCTGGTATTTCTGTGAGGGAAATATTCTCGATTCCATGTTCTAGTGCAGTACCTGCATTGCCAGGTGCAACATATACTTTGTGTATTCGAGGAGATTGACTTAGCTTCCATGCTAATGCATGTTCTCTGCCACCACCGCCAATAACGAGTAATTTCATGATATTTAGTAACCCTAGTGTCTGAAATGACGAATGCCAGTGAACACCATTGAAACACCTTGCTCATCAGCAGCAGCAATCACTTCGTTGTCACGAATACTACCGCCAGGTTGGATGACAGCAGTTGCACCTGCCTGCACCACTACATCCAGACCATCCCGGAAGGGGAAAAATGCATCAGAAGCAACTACTGATCCCGCAAGCCCAAGACTTGCCTGCTGTGCTTTTATGGATGCGATGCGTGCACTGTCTACACGACTCATTTGTCCAGCACCTATACCCAGAGTCTGTCCATGCTTACAAAATACAATCGTATTAGATTTGACAAATTTTGCAACTCGCCATGCAAACAATAAATCTTCTAACTGCCGAGGTGTAGGTTTTAGTTTAGTTACTATAATAAAATCTGAAACGGAAATATTCTTGATATCAGGCGTTTGTACGAGAAGACCTCCCCCAATACGTTTCAAGTCATAGAGATGATAGCCATATTGCAATGGCAGAATCAGTACGCGTATATTATTTTTTTGTAAAAGAAGCTGTTGTGCTTCCTTTGTAATCTCCGGGGCAATAATCACTTCGACGAACTGCTTTAAAATGGCTTTAGCTGTATCTTTATCAATAGCCCTATTAAATGCAATGATGCCGCCGAAAGCTGAAGTTGGGTCGGTTGAAAATGCGAGTTGATAAGCATGCAATGTGGTTTCTGCAATAGCAACGCCACAAGGATTTGCGTGTTTTACAATGACGCAGGCTGGGCTTTCAAACGTTTTAACGCACTCCCAAGCGGCGTCAGTATCAGCGATATTATTGTAAGATAATTCCTTGCCTTGTAATTGCTTGTAGTTTGCCAGGCCACCCGGAGTGATTGTCTCATCCAGATAGAAAGCAGCTTTTTGATGCGGGTTTTCTCCGTAGCGTAAATGCTGTGCAATTTTGAAATTCAGATTGAGAGAATCTGGAAAATCTTTGTGTTGATAGTTTGTATCTAAGGAGGTTAAGTAATTACTAATTGCACTGTCATAAGAAGCTGTATGGGTAAAAGCCTTTTGCGCCAATTTAAAACGTATAGCCAAACTGACTGATCCATTATTAGCCTCCAGTTCTTTGCATAGCAGTGAATAATCTTGAGGATCAGTGACAATAGTTACTTTCGGATAATTCTTGGCGGCAGCGCGCACCATGGTTGGGCCGCCAATATCAATATTCTCAATGGCATCGTCCAGACTGCAATCATCTTTTGCAATGGCTTGTCGGAAAGGATATAAATTTACAATGACTAGCTCGATATTTGGAATAGATGCTTTGTCAAGGATTGCTTGGTGTTCTGGTAAATCACTGCGCGCAAGAATACCTGCGTGGATTTTGGGATGTAGTGTTTTAACCCGGCCATCCAGTATTTCTGGAAAGCCTGTGTAGTTGCTGACCTCTGTGACAGCAATTCCGGCTTCTTGTAATAACTTGGCAGTGCCGCCTGTCGATAAAATGGTTATGTCGTATTGGATCAGTTTCTGTACTAATTCTATGATTCCGGTTTTGTCCGAGACACTGATCAACGCTTGCTTAATAGTCATTTTATTTGATATTGTTTCATTTTCTGACGTAAGGTATTACGATTTATTCCGAGTAGCTCAGCTGCTTGAGTTTGATTACCCTGGGTGTGTTGCATGGCTATCTCAATTAGTGGTTTCTCGACACTGTTCATTACCATGCTATATAAATGCCCTGGTTTCTCCCCATCCAAGTCACTTAGATAACCGCCTATTGCTTTGCGGATACAAGTTGCAATCTCATTCTCCTTCACTGCATTCATAAACTGACTCCCCCCTTTTTTGGATATAGCGCAATCTTTGACCTTCTTCAGCCAGTTCCGAGAAAAAGATATTTGTCTCCGAAATCTGCTGATCACTGGTTTGTAATTGATTCATGGCATGACGAAAGCTAGCAGAACCAACCAGACCTTTGGTATACCAGGAAATGTGTTTACGTGCGATACGAACACCTGAGTATTCACCATAGAAATCATATAAATCATATAGGTGATTGATGAGTACTTGGTGTATCTCGGTTACTTCTGGTGTTGGTAGATGTTGGCCAGTTGCAAGATAATAATTGATTTCGCGAAAGATCCATGGACGCCCTTGAGCGGCACGCCCTATCATAATAGCATCCGCTTTTGTATAAGCAAGAATATGTTTGGCTTTTTCAGGAGTCGTGATGTCTCCATTGGCAATGACGGGAATATTAACAGCCGCTTTCACAGCGGCTATCGTATCGTATTCTGCTTCACCCAGATACGCGCAGGCGCGTGTGCGGCCATGAATGGCCAGTGCCTGGATGCCAGAATTTTCAGCAATATGAGCAATGGATAAGGCATTTTTATGTTGCTTGTCCCATCCTGTGCGGATCTTGAGCGTCACAGGAATATCAACCGCTTTTACGACTGCATCAAGAATTCTTTTAACCAGTTTTTCATTTTGGAGTAGTGCGGAGCCGGCCATGACATTGCATATCTTTTTTGCCGGGCATCCCATATTGATGTCAATAATCTGCGCACCTTTCTCAACATTATAACGAGCGGCTGCTGCGAGCATCTCAGGATCAGCACCTGCGATTTGAACAGAAATGGGTGAAACTTCACCTTCATGATTCGCTCGCCGTTGTGTTTTTACTGAGCCCCACAGTAAAGAATTACTCGATACCATTTCCGAAACTGCCATGCCAGCACCCATGGTTTTACACAATTGTCGGAATGGTCGATCGGTAACGCCGGCCATTGGAGCGACAACGAGTTTATTTTTTAAAATATGAGTGCCAATTTGCATATGGGAAATATTGAGAAGTCAGTCAATAAGCTAAGCTAAGTGTTATTTAATAATAGTTTTTGAAATTTGGGTGCATGTTAAACTAGATTAAAAAAATCTAGATAGCAATAAAAATATTGTTACAGTTTCTACAATTACTAACTGTGATTAATTATAACTTTTGTTAGATAGATAGGGGAGAGATGGATTCAAATTATCCTTTGGCCCCAAATATCATGCGACGTGCAACAAATCGTTTAAGCGGTTGGATGCAATCGAGTGTACTTAGTCCAACTCCTCGAGCATGTTTTAGTAGCTTATTTTCATTGGAAAAGAGCTTAACTAATGAGTCGGTAAAGATCCTACCCGCACTACTATCTATTTGTCTTCTCTGACGATATCTTGCTAGCATAGTAGGTATCCCAATTTCATTCGATGCGTTTTTTGTGTCGATAATTTCACAGGCTAACTCATAAGCATCTCTTAGTCCCAGATTAAATCCTTGTCCCGCAACCGGATGTAGTGTTTGGGCTGCATTGCCGATTAATGCGATTCTTTGTGTTGTGATTGATGTTGCATATTTAAGTGTCAGTGGAAATGCAAATCTTTTTTCTGCACTTATACATTTTCCGAGCCTATCACCAAAATGTTGATGCAGTCGGGCTAGAAATATTTCATCATCCCATGTGACAATTTCTTTAGCTGTTTCTGGAGCTACAGTCCAAACTAAAGCGAAATCTTCACCGTTTGGTAGCAGTGCAACGGGCCCATCGGCTGTGAAACGTTCATAAGCGATACCTGTCTGTTTTCTCTGAGCTTTCACGTTTGCAACCACAGCCCATTGTTGATAATTGTGGGTTTGATAGGTGATATCAGGTAGCTGTTTGGCAAGCTGACCGCCATCGGCAAGGATAAGCAACTGGGCGGTGATTTTTTCTTTTTTACCTTGATAATCGAAATATACTTGACCTGAATTTTCGTTAGTAACCAGTTGAGTGACTGTTGCGCCAGCGATATAGTCAGTATTGGTTTCGGTTAATTTTTTATGCATTGAGCAGAAGAGATCATGATAATTTACCACAAACCCCAAAGTAGGAACTCCCGCATCATCACGCGTTAGTATAGTTTGGCCGAAACTGCCGCGGTTTGAGATGTGAATGGTCGTAATGGGAGTCTTCTGTGGCAATTTGTCCCATACTCCTAAGCGATGCAATATCAAATAGCTTCCATGTGATAACGCCAATGGACGGGGATCTTCAACTTTTTCTGGTAGAACGCGGGCTTCAAGTAACAAACTAGAAACGCCAGTATCACGTAAAACAAGCGCCAGAGCCATACCTACAGGACCACCTCCAATGATGGCGATATCATAGTGATCAGTAGTCATAGATTCTTTTGAAATTTTTCCACAGAGATTAAGCTTATAATCTATAAACTAAGCCGAATTATAAATGTTAAACCCAATAATGTTACTCTATTCATTCCGATCATGATCAGTAGCCTGGGTTTAATTAGGTCTATTTTCTAGTGGCTAAGGATAACATAGTGCTAATAGGCATGGATAGTCATGAATAGTCATGAAATGAGATGGCTAGTTATGCCTGTTAATGATGGATGGTTTAGAAAATGGCATAATTACGTTACTTAGTTCTTTCATTAACGAAATACAGACTTTAGGCGACTGTATAAAAGATAGTCTCCGCTATTCTTGTGAAGATATTATGCTGTAAAGGAATTTTTGCATGTCAAAATTATTTAAAAATAACGCAATGAGATTCATATTACTGTTATTAATTTTTGTATCTACAAATGTTACATCAGCGAGCACTAATTCTGAACTTGCTAGTGCAGCGAACAAAGGTAATTTTTCTTTAGTAAAAAAGATACTGGATAGTAAGTCTACTGAGCAGGAAGAGTTAAATGCTGCTTTTTGGGTAGCTATTCAGAAAGGAAACGCTGCAATTATTGAACTGTTTTTACAGGCAGGAGTAGACGTTAATTTAAGGGCAAATAATAATTATACGCCTTTAATACAGTCTGCTCGTGATGGTCGTGATCAAGTTGTGGAAATTCTGCTTGCTGCAGGTGCCGATGTAAATGCTGTTGCTGAAGAAAATGATACTGCATTAATTCTCGCTTCTGAAAAGAACAGAAGAAATGTAGTCGCATTGCTGTTAGCTGCCAATGCAAACGTCAATGCAAAAAGAAGTAATGGTATGACGGCGCTATTGCTTGCTGCACAAGAAGGGTATCAACAGATTATTCAAGCATTGGTTAGTGCGAAAGCGGATGTCAATTATCAACTGGAGAATGGTGCAACAGCATTAATGTTAGCCGCTCAACACGGTCATCTGGGAGCAGCCCATTCATTAATTGCAGCCAATGCAGATCTCAATCGAAAAGCAAACAATGGGATGACAGCTTTAATGCTTGCTAATCTTTATCGTCATAAAGAGGTAACTGATTTGTTGAGTAAATCTGGTGCAAGATAGTAAATGTAGTGCACAACTTAATAGCAACTTGCTATATTCTACTGGTTGTTAAAAACTAAAAAATAAAGGAAATTACACATGAATGTTTTGACTGTTTTATTACTTACTACAGCAATTGTGTTGCTGCCGGGTTGCGGTGAAAAATCTCAAAGTGATAAATCAGGAACTAGTGCTGCACCGGCAGTGATGGATGAGGTGACCAAACTGGGTGAAATTCCGTCATTCATCAGTGAAGGTTTGACACCTGAAGAAAAAGCTGAATTGAAGGAACAGATTTTACCCGCAGGAATAGTGGATGCTCAAACAGCGGAAGAAAAATTTAAAGCATTACTGGAAGATGCAAAGAAAGGAGATCCTGTAGCTCAGAATGGCTTAGGGGTTATGTACTATACGGGCGAAGCAATTTCAAAAAATCTGTCTGGCCAAGTATTAAATAATGACCCTGAACTAGCAGCAGGTTGGTTTTTCCGTGCAGCTGAACAAGGCTATGCAGATGCTCAATTTAACCTAGGGCTCATGTATGCCAATGGGGAAGGTATTGAACAAGACATGGTGCAAGCTGTTGAGTTGTTTAAGAAGGCCGCAGAACAGGGACATGTTGATGCACAGAATAATTTAGGGGCTATGTATTTTACGGGTGATGGGGTAACCAGAGACGAGAAAAAAGCAATAGAGTGGTTCGAGAAAGCTGCAGCTCAGGGTAATGAAGATGCTCAAGCAAATCTTGATGCGATCAGAGCGGCAGGCAAGTAGTTCTTTCTCATAACATACTGAAAGGAAAATTCCAAACTAACCATAAGTAGGCCTACAAGAGCTGGTTTGGAATTTTTTTCTACTTTGCTTGCTAGTGATGGGAATGAATATTAATCGGATTATCAGTATCGCCTTCTTTATAAAAGACTAATCAACACTTCAAAATATAAGAAATCGGTATTGCCCGAACGTTGATCGACGTGGGTAGGTTGTGCCGCTATTCGATTTTTTACGAAATCTCCAGCAAAGAAATGGGTGTAACCTAAAATAGTGTTGATCCGTGGTGTGACCTGATAACGTATTCGTCCTTCAAATGCACTGCCGGCATAGTCGCCGCTTTGCCCAGTCTTGTCTCGATTGAATCCGGGATCAGGAAGGGTGTTACTGATGTTGCCATTGAGAATATCAAACATGCGATCAGTACTGCTGGCCAGCCAAAACCAAGCGTATGTCGCTTCAAAACCTAGTTTCTGGGTTGGTTGAAGGTCAAACCGAATTTTGGGAGTCTTCAAATTTTCATAAATCACATAGTGATCTGCTGACCAAGGACGCGCGAAACCAAAGAAACGATCGAAGCGATTGTCTACATTGTCATTAGGATTGCGATCACCGGTAGCGTAACCGTAAAAACCCATGACCCGTGGTTTCCAAGAGTAATCAAAGGTTTTTCCTACTTCTACATTATAACCATAAGCATCTTGACGACGGGTGCCGCTATAGCCGAGCTGGTAATTGAAACTGGCATCGAAATCCAGCAAATTACCTACTTTTCCGTAAGCACGAAATCCGGGCATGTGAATTTCCCGATCCAGTTTGTTGGTTGCACTAAAGCCATTAGGATCGGCTGTTTGTTTCTGTCCGAGATAATAGGGCTGTACAGTAATGATGTCAGACCACTTACGCCAATGACCGATTGCACCAAAAACCCACAAGTGATCGTTAGCTTCATCAAATTTGGTTTGCAAACGTCGGACCGGTTGCATGCCAAACATTTCCAGTTCCCAATCATTGGCTTCACGACCCAGATTCAAACGAAAACCTTCAAAAGAATTGGTAGTGTTACGCCACTCATTACGTGCAATAAAACGCCGATCCGTTGTTTCATAAGCCATGCGTCCTACGCGTAAGCGAATTGGACGATTCTGATTCCGATCATCGACACCCAGCGCATTCTTAAAATGTAACTCACCATATGCATTGATGAGGTCGTATTCATTTCTTTCCTGATCAGTGATTACATGTCTATTGTTATATACCCGAGAATCTTGAAATTCGACTGCGAAGCGGAATGGATCAAGGATATCTCTTATGCCCAACCAGGCACGCGAGCGCAGAAAAAAAGGATCATTATTTCCACCTTCAACATATCGTATATCGTTATGGCGATGCTCGTACCGCGTACGCCACTCAAGACCGACGTCCAGCCAGGTAATGTCTTTGAATGCGTTAACACCGATGTCGCTTAAGCGACGTACATATCTAGGGGGATCCGACTCAGGATTGGCTGCGTAGCTGTCGGCGCGTCGATGATAACTGGTCGACTGCTTGCTTGCTTCCGGAACAATGCTAGGTAATTTCCTGGATAAATCAGATGGTGTATTGCCTGCGATTTTCTTGGGATTCGATGTTCCAGTCTGTATCACTGGAGTCACATTCGACTCAATCAATTGTGACTTGGCAGGATTGGTAAAGAATATACTCAATACAATAACGTGTAGAAAAAAACAAAAAAACCTCAATTTATTCTCCTCTCCGGTGGTCCGGTTGAGTCACTGAAACATCTCCTTGTTCAGGCTTTGATTACCAAAATGAAATAACTGGTAAACATAGAAGGCACTGTATAGTACCTGCCTGCACTTGGAGAGACTGTTTAAAAAAACGATTTATAGTTAAAGTACAATCCCAAAACTTACTCTCCATCAATAGGATTAACTAACAGAGTGTTGGGAGTTTAAGGAAGCGCAAGATAGCAATTATTAGATATAAATAGAAATATTATTTAACTATTTCTTTATATTAATACGATATATAAAGAATAATATAATGATCTATATTGTATTTCTATAATGAGAACGACCAATGATAGATGATTTGATAACGATAAAGTAATGCAATTCTTGATAGTGGTATTCTGAAATTTCATTTTTGAATAAAAAATAGGTACTCAAACGACGAACCGAACGATAAATACAATGGTTATATTCCTCAAATTATTTACTTAAAATTTTACTGATTGAAGAAGCAATCAGCTGTAACCTCGGTTCTCTATTTCAAATTGACAACTAATCAGACTCTCACTAGTCTTTCTAAATTAAGATAAATTGATGCTGATTCACCAGCTAATACAATTTTGGGCGAATAATATCCGCTAAATTGCATTGACTCGATAAACATAAATAGTAAAAACAAAAAAAGTGACGGAAATATATGTGGTCGGATCCAAAATTTTTACATCTTGAGCAAGTGCGGTCCAGCACTAATCAAGATGTAGCGCAGCGTATGAAATTTGGTGGCCTTTTTTATGTTCTGTGCTGTACAGCGATTATTTTGATGTCCCCAGTATTGCGCTCACAACCTTTTATTGCCAGTTTCATTGTTCTTTTTTTTATCCTGGCTTTACTACGAGTAATTGTTTATAAGCGTGCTTTTTGTCAGAAAGAAATCTACGAATCCCATATTGAATTTTCTATTTCAGCAATTTTTATCTCAACTGCTATTATTTGGGCCAGTTTTTTAACATGGATTTTCATATCTATTAACACCATTGATAGCGCTGCAACACTAGCAGTTATCGCTACTGTTGGGTTTATCGCGGGAGGCATAGCAGCTACCTCGCCACACATTCGTCTGATGCTGGCATTTGCATCAATAATTTACTTACCGAGTTTATTGAGTCTTGCTCTATTTGTATCGGATGATAGTAGTTGGGTACTCATGATCCTTGGGCTTGCCTATTTCATTTTTTCAGTGCATAACGGTAAACTGCAGCATGATAATTATTGGTCTGCCAGACAACAAGCATTGTTGCTGGAGAAACAGGCGATTGATTTAGAACAAGCCCGGTTGCAGGCAGAAAATGCGAATAAAGCTAAATCGGCTTTTCTTGCGGCGATGAGTCATGAAATCCGCACACCGATGAACGGTGTGCTCGGAATGACTGATATTCTGGCTACCACTGTGCTGAGTGCGGAGCAAACTAAGTATCTGAATGTGATACGAAATTCTGGGCGTACTCTGTTACGGGTCATCGATGATATCCTCGATTTTGCCAAAATAGAGGCGCACAAGCTCAGTGTGACCAGTCGCTCATTTGATCTCCCTGCACTCATTGAAGAAGTGGATTTATTATTTCGTACCAAAGCAAAGGAGGCATCCTTGAATTTTGTAGTAAAGAATGAGTGTGATTTTTCTTGTCACTTGATTGGCGATCCGGATCGTATCAAGCAAGTTTTGTTCAATTTACTGGGGAATGCCTTTAAGTTTACGCAGAAGGGTGGAGTTCAGCTTTTGGTGCAGTGCGATCTGATTCCAGATCAGGGCATGATTGATTTGCAATTAACTGTTTCGGATACCGGTATAGGTATTTCTGTAGACAATCAATCGCGCTTGTTTCAGGAGTTTACCCAAGTTGGCGAATCTAGCCAGCATATTCACGGTACCGGATTAGGTCTTGTGATTACACGCAATTTGCTGACCTTAATGAATGGGACGATCACATTATCCAGTGAAGTAGGCAAAGGATCTCAGTTCTGTGCACGTATTCCACTGAAATACGAAATGATGAGAACAGAAGCTCTAAAACATAGCAAGTTAGCATCGACAAAACCGCAGGTAGCTAAAGGTGAAGATCGTCCGCACATATTACTGGTCGAGGATAATGAAGTGAATCAGATAATCAGCAAAGCCATGCTGGAACATTTGGATTGTGAAGTAACTCTCGCGTGTAATGGCGCTGAAGCTGTTAGCGCATTTTTGTCACAACCTTTTGATTTGATATTGATGGACTGCAATATGCCAGTAATGGATGGATTTGAGGCGACACAGCGTATTCGCGCGCTTGAACAGCAAGAAAATACAATCCCTGTGCCGATCGTGGCATTAACGGCCCATGCTTTTGAGCATATCAAACAACAATGTTTTGATGTCGGCATGGATGAACATTTGAGTAAGCCATTTGACCAGGCACAACTGGGGCATGTGTTGCAGAGATTTCTAACTACACGCTTGAAGTAGCGCTAGGAATCACTCGCTGTTTTTCATTGATTATTCGGAGCGCCCGGAAGCTCTCATATTAATTAATCTTTGGTTCTTGAGAAAAGTTATGCTTTTTTTTGGTTTTAAGGAAGATGCTTCCAGATTCTTTTAGAATAACGCAATGGTGCGTGATCTAACATCCCTAACACGAATGATATGCCTGATGTAAAACCGACCTGCAGTAAATTGCTAATGACTGATGGGCGAGTATCTACATAGGAAAGTTCACCGGTCTTATTAAGAAAAATGGCTTTTCCTATCGCAGCATAATTTTTAGAATTTAATAACCCATGCGGTACTTTTCCCCACTCAGGCATTCTTGTGATGGGGTCTTGATAATTGATGAGGCAGAAAAGAGGCAGTTGATAAAGGGTAGTAAAAGTTTCGTCGCCCACATGGGGGCAACCGATTGTATAGACACCATTGACAGACTGTTGCTTACGTACTGCGTATAATTTTGCTGCGAGTATGGCTAAGGCTCCGCCCATACTATGTCCGGTAAACCAAATGGTCTGCGTTGTTCGAATTTCAGCCAAGGAACTGACAATATCACTATAAATTGCTTGCGCTTTTTCGAGAAACCCTTTATGAATGAAACCACCCAGCTCGGGTGTCTTTGTCATAACCGCGTGCATATCGACTGATGTATCAAGCATGGCATTCAGAATTCGCTTTGGATGGAATTCCGTACCACGAAAAATAACTACAATAATTTCTGCATTGTGCACAATGACGCATTGTGTTGATCCCAGTGCTTGATCAAAGCCGATGAAATGTGGTTCACCTATTAATCCAACTTTATGCAGCTGTGCAGTGATGAAATTTTTGTCAGCATATGCGAGAAATGTCAGGTCCGTCAGCCAAGCCGCATTCGCTAAACTAAATTCAGAAGCCTCTGAGTCAAAAGAATATTTCTGTGCACGGATGAAATAGTGGTATGCAGGATGAGGTAATTTCAATTCATTGGGAATGAATGACCACAGAAAATTCTGAAACATACCCCTCCCATTTCGATTTTAATAGTTATAAAGTGGTATTCAGATTCTAAAGCTAGGAATCAATATAGGAGAAACGCTCTTTCTGTCGGATTCCGCAATGTAGCAAATATTTTATATAAGCGCAAAAAGATGATCAGAAAGCGTTGAGAGTACCCCATCTCTGGGTCAATAAGAATATAAAGCTACATTAACTTATTTGCTGCGACCAAATGAGTAATAATCCACGACTAGAAGCCAAAAATAACGCGAGCTCCGGCATGGGGAGTATTGTGATGATGGATACGTTGTAGTCCAAATCCAAACTGGAGCTTTGCATGTTTCGCTAAATATACATGAACCTGAGGTATCACTAAGGCAATATTAGAAAGATTGGTCCGTGCTTCCTAGTTAATTTCCAGACCTAACAAGAATCTATTTGAGAATGTATAAAAATATTACCATTGAGTAAGCCATCTACAACACCTTTTGATTTGATATCGGTGAGTCGGAATCCGGCCATATTGAGCGTGCTCCATTTTTCGTTAAACTGATAGCCAAATAGGTGAAGTAGGTCATTTTCATATCCTTTATCTTTTCGATGGTATTCCCCAATATATTGCCAGCCATGGATAAAACGATCGGTATTCAGAAAATTAAAGGTACCTTGTAATGACAGTTTGTAAGCCTCAGTGACTGAGTTGTGTGTGGGTAATTCAAATTCAATGTCATGCCCTTTTGCATAAGCATATTCAAATTCGGGATTAACATCGGTTGATTTATGTTTCAGATTGTATTGAGATAAGCTATTGAATTCATACTCCCCTTTCTTTGCACCAAGCGGTAATACCAGATCAAATACCATGGGTTCTGGCAGCCGGGGACCCTGACCTGGTTTATTTTGATTATAGGCATGATTTGGAGTTGATATTGCGAGGAATAAAAGTAGGCAAAGAATTTTTATAATTTTATGCACTCACTGTTTTATTGTGATTGAGATCTTTTGCAATATTGAGTATCGATGAATACAAATTGAATAACGCTCAATTGAGAAAATGTCATCCAGTAAGGGGAAGTTGCAATTCATGAATATAAGGTATTGGCATCACTATAGCGTACATTGTCTTGTTTGCTAGAAAGAATGAATGAATTGATCCTGTCTTCCTATACATCATAGAATCAGTATTCAAGGGTAAACCGTGTGAAAAGTAAGCTAAAATATCGGCCCTAATCTCTATATGTTTAATGCGATTGGGTACGTATTGGTGAAGCTTGCCTTAAAGGGGGGTATGCCAAATTCTAATCGACAATTTCTAAAAGGAACTACTGATGAAACAATACTTCGCTGTTTTCCTGCTATTAACATTTTCGTTACCCGGATTCGCTGCCAAGAAATCACTTTATGAATACTTTCGTGTCGGTGCTATGGAGGATGTTGCTGACATTGCAACCACACCCGGTACGGTGCTGATGGGCGGAGGTACCGATGTCGATGCTGCTTTTCAATGGATGTGCGCGCGCAGTGGCAATGGCGATTTTCTGGTGATACGCGCAACCGGAACCGACGCATATAATCCTTATATTCAGGAATTATGTCCTAGCGGTAATTCTGTGGCAACGCTGATCATCCCGACAATCGAAGCGGCAAATAGTGAGGAAGTGATCGCGATTATAAATCGGGCGGAAGCTGTTTGGATTGCTGGCGGAGACCAATCGAACTACATCAATTATTGGAAGGGAACGCCTGTTCAAGAAGCGATCAATGCGCGAATCCTAGAGAGGATTCCGATTGGAGGAACCAGTGCCGGTTTGGATGTGCTGACGCAATTTATCTATTCAGCGCAGGCTAATAAAGGAGTAACTTCTAAACAAGCACTGGCTGATCCTTTCAGCAAATTCATTTCGCTGGATTCTAATTTTGTTACTACGTTGCCATTTCTGAGCGGTATCATCGGTGATTCGCATTTTATAACGCGTGACCGTTTGGGGCGCGACATCGCTTTCTTATGTCGTATCTACGACAATGGGTGGTCAAATCAACCGCGGGGTATTTTCGTGGATGAGGAAACAGCGCTGTTGATTGATGGGGATGGCATAGGAAAAGTGGTTGGCAATAGCCATGCGTATTTCCTGCAAGCTCCAGGAGAACCTGAAGTGTGTGAAAGTAAGCGTCCGCTAACTTATAAAGATATCCATGTGTATCGAATCAGTGCGCAAGTGGATTCTTCTTATGACTTGTTCGCATGGCAGGGCTTCAACGGAACAGAATATAATGTATCCGCAATTGAAGGTGTACTGACTTCGGATCAAGATAACCTTGCGCTGTATTAGATTACACGGGGCGATTATTTGAAATTAACGATGGGCATTTTCTGAATGCTAGCCCGGTTTGTTTCTCCGTTCACATTGATCATGATCAGACGACCGCTGCCTTGAGCATAGTCATTGCGAAAATCATAAACCCCACCAATAATTACCAAATGTCCTTCTTTGACTTCTGTTGCATATTTCTTTAAAGCCGTTGAAACCTGGTGATTCACATTCGACTCGACACTGGCTTTAACCTGCGCATGGTTATCAGATTGATTGCCGACTACTTTGATCGTATCCAGTTCTCGCCAAATGGAAGGTTCGAGATGAGCAGGTTTAGCCATCGCAGCTTCAACTGCTCCGCAGGATGAATGCCCGATGATAAATAATACGGGCGTATGCAAATGGCGAATGCCATATTCAATGGATCCTTCGGCGGTTGAAACCTGATTACCAATGTTACGAACCAAGAAAAGATCGCCGTCAGGATGGATATCGAGCGCATGCGTGTGCAATCGCGAATCAGCACAAGTGACCATGGTCGCCATGGGTTTTTGTCCATGAATATGCTGGGAGAAATAATCCGGTGGCAATCGCTTAACAAATGCATCATTGGATTCTATGACATGACGAACGATTTCTCTGACTTGATCTTGCTCACTTTTGTTGACTGGCGTTGGGGATTCAGCCATTAAACTGCTTGTACTCAACAAGCATACTAACAAGATGATGAGGCTAAATTTTTGCATTGTATCAATCTCCTGTGGTTAAAATTAAAGCCTCAATGCGGGACTCTGAATGATTCCTGCTTTTGAATGACACTATTAAAAAATATGAGTCTTTGGTTTCATACTAACAAAATTCACTATCAATGACATACTCATATTCAGAAACATTTTAACAAATACTCGGGGAAATACTATGAGTCACCAAGAGATACATAGGTCACATCGTATAGGATGGTTACGCGCTGCCGTTCTCGGTGCCAATGATGGTATCGTTTCAACTGCCAGTCTTATCATCGGTGTGGCGGCGGCTCAGACCGCGCAGGCAGATATCCTACTTGCTGGGGCCGCAGGACTGGTTGCCGGTGCAATGTCGATGGCTGCTGGTGAATATGTGTCAGTGAGTTCTCAGTCAGATACAGAAAAAGCAGACCTTGAACTTGAGAAAAAATCATTAAACGACGATTTTGAATTTGAGTTGAAAGAACTTGCCAGTATTTATGAAAAAAGAGGATTGGATTCAGATTTGGCAAGACAAGTGGCGGAACAGTTGATGGTACGTGATGCTTTGGGAGCCCATGCAAGAGATGAGTTAGGCTTGGTCGAGAACGTGAGAGCTCGTCCCATTCAAGCTGCGTTATTCTCTGCAGGTACATTCACTATTGGCGCTGCGATGCCATTATTGGTTGCATGGAATGTGCCAATTCCGCTAATACCTGCCGTTGCGGTATCGTCACTCGCATTTCTGGCTGTTCTAGGCGGTCTTGCTGCGCGCGCGGGAGGCGCGGCAATGTCTATCGGTGCTATCAGAGTGACTTTCTGGGGGGCATTGGCAATGGGACTAACGGCAGCAGTAGGTAGGTTATTTGGTGTAGCTGTTTGATAGGAAATTATTTTTAAAATTGCTCGGTAACGACTCAATATAGACGATCCTAAACCAATAGCCATAAACCGATCACAAGCAGCCAAAATAATAAGGTTGCAACGATATAAAGATGATTCATGAGCGAAAATCAAACTGCTCAGAATGGATCTGCTGTTCGGGTACACCCTGTACCTGCAGCCAACTGGTAACCTTTGCTATCAGTAAGGGTGGCCCGCAGAGGTATATTTGCCGCTGTTTTAATTCATCGATATTTGCCAGCAAAGCGAATAAAGGCATGGGGTCATTTTCCATGATTAAGGAATAAACCTGTAATTCTACTTGAACCGTTGCATAGGCTTGCAATTCTTGCTCATAAGGAACCTGTTCATGCTCGCGATGCACATAGACTAAATCGGTTTTCTGCATGACCGGGTAGCTACGCAACAAGGCTAGGAATGGTGTGATGCCGATGCCGCCAGCAATCCAGATTTCTGCTGACAATGGCCGATCCAGTAAAAAAGTCCCATAAGGGCCTTGCAGGCGAACAGCCACACCCGGCTCGAGTAATTGGATATGTTGTGTACAATTGCCTAACGCTTTAATACTGAGGGATAAACTGCCGTCCTCAGTGACTTTGCTAACCGTGTATGGATGAAATTCACCACAACCTTGAAAATGCGGCCCCTCAAAAAACGCTGCATTAACAAACTGACCCTGTGCAATGCCTAGGGGCTTTCCCAGTGGACGCAAGACCACTTCCGTAATGTGCTCGGATGGATGAGAAACAGCGTCGACTTCATAAGGAAAGGCGCCGATACCATAATCGCTGTGTACTAACCGCCAGCTTACTGCGATCCCGATCATCAACAAAGTGACTGCCAAGCTGACAGAAAAACCACCGGCGATCGCGATATGTCCCAAACCGATCAGCATGGCCACTACTAACAGCAGATGCAAGTGCCGCCACACGCTATATGAAAGACGCAGAGAAAAAGTGGCCGCCAGTCCCAGCATGAAGACGATCAATCCAATCCAACCGATCCTATTTAGAAGATCCGAATTAAAAGGCGACAGAAACTCCCATGCCGTATCGAGATCAAGTTCTAGGTAACGGCTGGCCAAGAACAAGGGATGCGCCAATAACAACACATATCCGGCCATGCCCATTCTATGATGCCACTGGTACATGCACTGCAACCCACCCCACCAAACTGTCCAAAACGGTTCACGGATCATCAACAGTAAACTGGCGGAAATCAAGCCCGTGCCAAGCCAACCCGACAAGATACCGAATCCGTAAAGATCGGAGGGCAGCGAAGAAACTATCAACATGGCCGGCAACAGCGCCGCAGTGATGACTGCAATTTTTGGGATAATGCGCACTATTATTGAATTTGAGGTAAGAATTCCATTGTGAGGCGATTGTTTGCAGGCTTGCCCCTCTGCACTATAAAATTGAGTTCTGGTTTTTTATGGTTCGCCAAAGCGGACAAAACAAGTAACTGGAAGATCAGTGTCTATGCATTTCTTCTGCAAAGGTGGCAGACAGTCCTTAAAGTCCTGTTGTTGGATTTTACTCATTTGCTTAATAATCTGGTGTCGCAAGATAAATTCGCCTCTATAATTTTAATCCCTTACCCCGCAATTTATTTATGTGATTATTAGCAGTTTCGTAAATTTGGTTTTCAGATATTCCAAAGCGGGTAGTGAAAACGAGCACCTCGTTTCCTATTATTTGTTGAAGTTCAATTGCTAATTTAGTGAAGCGACGAATTTCATCTATAAAATGAGTTCGACCCTCATCAGTATAAAGTGAATCCCTATTTTTTCTATTAGAATTATGAACAATCCATATCCGTTGCTGATTGAAATTCTTTAATTTTTCTAAAAGCTCAGTTGAAACTATATTGTTATCCTCGACAAGCCCAATCAACTGACCTAAGGTTTTTTTCTTAAGTTTATCCATTTCTATTTGTGCTTGTGATGCTTGAATACTTTCAGTTTTTTTCGCTACAGCCTTTATGGAATATAGTTTTGCTATAAAATCTTCCACATACTGCAAATGCCAAATTGCTTCCCCTGTTTTTTGGTAGAAGAAATTCAGCTCGTCTGGGCATATTTGTCTTCTCAGACACGGACTCTTGTAAAGCGTAAACACATCACTTAAATTTTCCCGTTTCAGTAACACCACTTCATTGAACCGAACCAACACTGTCCATTCATCTTTCAATGCTTATTAAAAGGTGACCAAGGATAATCTTTCAAATGTTCTCGCAGCTCTTCCTCACGGTAGCGATTGACCCGCAAGATGGCCAGAATAATCACCATGACGATCGGCAGCGTAAATATCAATATGCCGGTTAGCGCGATCAGGTATTCACCGATCCAAAGAGTTACCGCCCAGTTAAAGATCAGTACCGATAGATAAAGAACCGGTCCCAGCAGAGAACGAAATGGCATAGCGAATAACCCATATGGCGTTTTTTCCTCGCGCCTGCGGTCAATCTGCTGGAAAGCAGCCACTAGTACAAAACTGGTCAGGAGCCAGCCAAGGTAGTTTGAAATCGGTACGCCGAAATGCAATCCTGCTTCGTAGTAGCCGTATATTTGCCCCAGAAACCAGCGATTGCCCTGTAACGCTACTGGGTCAATGATGATGTCCAGAAATGTTTGCAAGAAAGCGCCCAGCACCAGTGCGGCCCATGAATGTCGGATGGTGCGCGTTTCCAGCGTGATCAGATCGATGCCTTTTGTCGCCAGAGGAGACAAGATAAGCAACGCTGTCGTGTAACTGCAGTAGGTTAGAAAAACATATGACAGCGAATCAAAAAAGGGCACTCCCCAAACCCACAATTCTCTATGGTTTGTGGTGTCTATGTAATAGTACCAACCGTAAGGGAACCCGGTGGTAATGGAAAGTTTTTCCGATGTGAAAGCGATTAGGTATCCGGCCACAGTGAAAGCGAGGGTCTTGCGCCAGCCCACGTGCGGCAAACAGGCGAGCAGAAAGACTGCAAAAAAGGTGAATACATAAGGGCGCATGACAATGGTATCAATGGCGATATCAAACATGGGCAACTCCCGGATCGATATCATTGGTTTTACTGGGTTCTCTGTTGCGATCAGAAACCAAATGCAATATGTCGTGGGCACGTGTCGGCAAGCGCCTAGAACATGCGCCGATTTGCTCGAAGCCTAGCAATCTACAGTAGAGTTTTGTCGATTCGACATGGCTAAAGCATGGCATCGCGGTGTGATGAGGTGTAATCGGCATAAATTCCTTGTTTAAAATACGAGATCGTATGTACGGTTTCTTGTGAGCACTAGCATTCTAATAAATTGCGGTGTTTTTTTATTTTGGTTGGATGGGTTGATTATGTTTGTTTTCGCGCCAATGATACAAAATCCATACCGTAGTGCCGACTAACAATAAACCTGTGATAACCCGTGCTTCATATTGTTTTATTTCATCAATCAAAATTTCAAGTGCGTGGCCGAAATAATATCCCAATACGCCGATGAGAGTGGCCCATATCAATGCTCCACAGGTATTGAGTGCGAGATAACGAATGGGAGAAACCCCGCTGGCGCCTAAAACAAACGGAGCGATTGTCCTAATGCCATACAAAAAACGAAATCCTAAGATAAATAACGCGTCGTATTGATTGAGTAAATAAAATACTCGATCGGTTTTTGATTTCCAGCCAGGCCTCTTTTCTATGAATTCATGACCTTTAATACGACCGATGTAAAAATATAATTGATCGCCAATTAAAGTGCCGGTAAATGCAATTGCGATGACGACAGGTAACTCCAAATAACCACGATGTGCTAAGAAACCTGCAATTACTAATATGGTTTCACCTTCTAGAAAGGTACCGATTAGGATGCCAATATAGCCATAATGGTTGACGACTTCTTCTAAACTCACCGTGATTCCAATGTGAATAGTTAACTAGATTTAGGTTGCGATTGCGACTGCCAAGGAATGGTGAACATGCGATATTGCCGCATTATATAGAATCGGTGGGATTGTCACGAAAATACTCGTCAACTGTGTAGATCGAAGTGACGGCTACTATCCCTTTCAAATATGGCGATGCTGTCATTCACATAGGCATTATTTTTTCTCTAGATTGATGTGGATGAAGGAAGACACTTCAACATCTACCAATAACCGTCAATTTTCTCGTATTCGATTTTGTTAGAGATGTCCTTAGCACGATAGGGGTTTTGATAGGATGCGAATTGTGTTCAGCCACTATTCAGTTCAAAGATTACACAATGAAAACTAAAATATCAAAATTGATTTGATATTGGATTTTAGAAGAGAGATAGGGCTTAAATGAAGAAATCGCGTCATGAATACAGCCCGCCCATTTGATTTATTGAGGAGACGCATCATGAAAACGAAAAAAATGCTTATCCAATTAGCCATAATTGGAATGTTCCTGCTTGGAGGGTGTGTGGCTACCCCATATTATGGAGGAGCTAGATACTATAGCGGGGCTGCGTATGGTTACGGATATCAACCAGCCTTTTACGGTAATCAAAGCTACATCGGTTATACATACTACGGTAATGAGCATCGACACGGGCATAGACACTCGATTGGAGGGCATAAACGCTTCAATGGGGGACATTGGGGAGGTCACAGAGGAGGACATCATCGCCGATGATTTTATAAAGATTAGATGGAAAATAAAATCTATTTCTCCAAGGTGGTATGGAAACATTACTGTTTCAGGATCAGATAAAATATGAACGTATAGTAGAAATTATTAGCTATACAATATTTGGACAGTTTGAGTAGCGCCTCCAAGCAGTCTGAGTTTCAGAAATACGATTCTATGATCATCATTATCTTGATTTAAGAAACTGTCTACGACTAACAGCTTCACTTTATTTTCTGAAAAGCAAGAACGGGAGGCTAAGTTTCCTGTTTAGGATTAATTGACCCTATATAGTTTTAGCTTTTAAGAGGAGTTTTAATCATGAGCGCAAAGGTCAGAATAGTTTTAATACTATCCATGCTATTCTTTTCTTCGTTTCAGACCCACGCAAGTGAAGAAATAACCACCCATATTTATTTTAGCAGGGCGGGAACAAAGTTGCTAAGTGGTATGGCTAATGTAACTACCGGGTGGATGGAATTACCAAAAAATGTTATTTTATGGAGCCAGAAGGACAAAAATGTATTGGTTGGTTTTCCTGAGGGAGTGTTATGGGGCATTGTGCATACAGCCAGCCGAACAGGCTCTGGAGCGCTGGATCTTGCCACGTTTTGGCTTCCAACCTTTCCAACGCCAAGTCCATCTTTTATTTGGGATAATTTTTATAAAGAATCAGACTACTACGGATGGCGAATGGGAAGGTGATATAAGGATAAACTGATTTGTCCTGAGTGAGCATTAGTCCTTTATCGGCAGATTGACTTGCAGTTGTACGAAATACCTCAGTTCTCTGAACTTAGGAAAGAAAAATGACCTGAATTAATCGTTTGTATTGGAGTAAGTTATTTAAGAAATTTTTTATTTTTATGGACGGTAATAGCGCTACGATAGAGTACGAAGATTTACCTATCCCTTGGTAGTAAAATTGAGAATAAGAGCCGTCTTATTGAATTCACAGTGATCAATATACTATGTTCGTCGTTATCTCCTTCTTTTCTGGATCTTATGGTTTAAGCGACTATCTTCTGTAGAAGATCGGAAATAGGGTAAGAGAAATTTGCGCTTGGCATACGCAAAATCCTGAGGTTAGCCAGGATTATGTAACAACACTCTAATTTCCCGGCATAAAGTGTCGTATACATCACAATTCTCTGACATAACAATTTCTGCAAGAAAAGAAATCTTTTCAACAGAAAATTGGGGGTGATGATGCAAACACAAAATAAACTGCGAATTCTCATCGTGGATGACTCCATTTCCATGCGCACTATTCTACGTGCATTATTGAATAACGATGACTATGAAGTTGTGGGAGATCTTAGCAGTGGCGCAAAACTACTTTTCAATATTGCCAAATTAAATCCGCATATCATTTGTCTTGACTACCATTTGCCTGACACGGATGGCCTCTCTTTGTTGAAGGAGATCCACAAGGAATATCCGCATATCGCCGTGGTTATGATTACCGGAAATATTAACCATACATTGGAACATACCGCAGCTGAAGCGGGAACTGCCGGCTTTATACACAAGCCATTCTCCCAGGAGCAAATTATTACAGTGCTCCAAAAAGTAGCTCATACGCAACGATTGCTGATGGTTGCAGCTAGAAAAATCAATCCCTTTGTGGAAAGACCTTATCACGCCAAGGCTGTGATTGCCGATGACAGTCAGACGCTGCGTCGGCTGCTGACAGCCATCCTGACTCACATGGGTGTTGAAGTCATCGCAGAAGCGTATGATGGTAAGCAAGCTGCCGAACTGGTATCAAAGCACAAGCCCGATATCGTATGCCTGGATTTCGAGATGCCTGTGATGAATGGCTTAGAGGCGCTAAAAATCATCCACAAGCAGGACACCCCAACCAAGACTGTGATGATTACCTCTACGGCCAGTCGTGAAATGCTTATTCGGGCAACAAAATTTGGTGCTAAGGGATACATTATCAAACCATTTCATCCCGACAAAGTAACGCAAACTATCTCCCAGATACTTGCTCAATAAATGCATGAATAGAGCAAGACAACATCTATAAATGCAGTTGGATCATCACGATTTATAAAGTTAAGAAAATTCATTGAGTAGTTTAAAAATCGGAAATTCGCCCTGAACGGCAGGCTAAAAAATTTCTACCATCAGTATATAATTTAGGCTTTCATTTTTATTTTGTTGAGCCCAGATGCAGAAACCTGAACCTCCCGTTATAGAGCCCTTTACCTTTGTTTTCAGTTGGCGGCGTTTTTTGGTGCACTGCGCGATCATGGGCGTTTGTGTGCTGCTGGGTCTGATGACCTGGTATTTCGGCAAACCGCACAGCATCCGGTTTTATGAAACGAAATCAGAAGAACAACTTACCGCTGCAATCGCACCCGATGTCAACATGGTGCTAGATACGCGCAGTTCTGTGGCGGTGAAAGAAAGTCAGCCACTGCAAATTGAGTTGTTTAAGGGAAATATTTATTTTGACATCAAGAAAAAGGCTACCCACCAGCTTGAAGTAAAAGTCGGCAATGCCATCATTAAGAATACTGGAACCCGCTTCAGTATTAGAATGCACAAGGATGGCAGTAGTAATATCGCTGTCGCAGATGGACAGATCAAGGTGTATGTTGCATCTGGGATTTATCAGATCAATGCACTTGAACAAGCTGATTTTGATGATTCCAGCATTAGCAAACACCGGCTCGTTACTGAGCGTGATATCGCTCCCTGGAACTCTGAGCAGGGATCAAAGTAAAAAATCCATCGTGAATCTTAACTTTTAATCACAGAGAAGCAATATGCTTCTCTGTGATTTGGCATAATACTCAGGGAATCTTACGACGACGAACTGCAAAGTGACCTTTCCCCGATAATTTGTACATCTTAACGTGCTTATTATGCGGTCTTTTTCAACTGTGCGACAAGCCAGTTTTGCTCAAACTTCATTGGACTG
>JAMXAE010000161.1 GCA_024281695.1 Nitrosomonas sp.
ACCGTCTGCGATGATATTAGGCATAGCTGTATCCCCTTATTCTGTTAACAACCAAATTGGAGTGACCTTTCTTGCGACCTCTACGGTCACTGGACTCAAAAAATCGTTAAAGCGGTTAATCGAATTCGCCCAAATCTTTAGATAAGAACCTTGGTTAACCAACCGTCCTGTTTTATGGATCCAAATGTTATGAGCCAAGAGTGACTTAGCATTTGCAACCACTGTCAACGTGGCATTGCGGTTGATGATGATATCATCAAGAAATAGTAGCAAAATCTCCTTATTCAAGGATAGGAACTCCACCCATTTCCTCACAATGGCGGCCACCGAGCTGTCCCATGAAATATGCGTTCCATAATGGTCAGAAAGCACGTTTGCGAGGGCCGGATTGTGCTTTTTCCGCATGCTATTGTAGATAGTGCGGACTTGGCTGACACGCGGCATTTCTACGTGTGTATTTTGCTTCGAACAACCGCAACCCTGAACTGGCTGCCGGAGCAAACGGCCAGCGAGCTTATACACCTCATCATCATCCGCTGCCATCGCCTGACGCACTTTATCCTCCGTTAGCCTACGGGGAACAAAGCCAAGTGTTTGTAAGTCTTCATACAATTTAAGGCGCACGCGAGAGAAGAAGCTTTCATAATCAAGATTGGCTGGAGAAAGCAGTAACACTGAATTTTCAGGAACTTCGATACGTCTAACTTCACGCTTGAGCGCCTCTTTAGCAGTCACCAACTTGACTCCGGCACAGGCTTCTTCATCGCGATTACCATCGTTATTTTCGCCATTCATTTTGATCTCCTTTTCTAACGTTATTATTGATCCAGCAACATGAAGAATAAATTTATTGAGGATACTGATACCAGTGGCGTTCAGCGAAGCTAATCTGGATCGTGCCAAACCCTATTTCTAGTATCTGCACGCCCAACGTCACATGAATAGTTCAAACCTCAAGACGCCGAATCAATAAATTGATTTATTAACCGCAGTTGCAGTACTTCAACTGTAGCAATCTAATTGTTTAATAACAGAATCCATAAAATAGACCTAGCATATCTAGCTACGTCATCACTAAACCCAAAAAATAAGCCATAACCCAAGTCATAAATTTCTCTTTTCCTTTAGCGGAACCAACACAAACGGCCCAACAGTACCGACCGGTTGTTTGCCAAGATCATTTGCCGTACTCAGTATTGTGCCGACGATGTGATCGCTGCCCGGTATAAAGAAGCCTTTAATCTTGTTCACCGAGTTATTAAACACACCTGTTAATTCAACTCCTGCAGGAGTTTTGTCGGTAGCTGGAATGATGCGTCCTTTAATATCCAACACGACTTGTGGCGTAAACATCAATTTCCCATTAATCTCACCGGCATCATTGACATCGACTTCCAGCACACCAGGCGGTGACCAAGGTACTGCAAGCTCGGGATTCCCTTTTACTTGACCATCTTCCACGACAATTGGATCATGGCGGAAACTGCGATAGGACCACTTACTTTTCAATGTTTCATTCATGATAAAATCCTCTTAAAGTTAAATTTATCCGATACTTGGCGTACCGATCGGAATATACAGACTCGACCGGCTCCGATCGCCCGTTTGATCATTTGCGAAAAACTCGACGCAAATGTCGTGCATCAACAGCGCTAACTTTTGCAAAAATTTGTATTGCGCTGCGTGATCATTTTCGATCAGGGGAACTTACAGATAGGTTACAGATTGGAAGAAACTTTCAGAATAATCGTGTGATGTTTGAATGCAATGAACTGATTTTGAATATGTGACGGCCTTTCTCATGATTCCGCCCCCATCGCAATAGGCCAATAAGGAGAGATAAGTGACAGCCATCAAACAGCATCCGACAAAGATTACTATCCCACATGCTCATCAAGCTTATCAGCGGTCACGACTATTTGAGCAAATCGATATCGGCCGGCAGCAACGTATTGTTTGGATTGCCGGTCCGCCTGGTTCAGGAAAAACAACGCTTGTAAGTAGTTATTGCGCATCGCGATCGCTGCGCACGCTGTGGTATCAACTGGATAAGAGCGATAACGATATCGCTAGTTTTTTTCACTATTTGGTTCTCGGACTTAAAGCCGCATCGCCGCGCTTCCGGAAACCGTTACCAACGCTAACGCCGGAATACCTGCCGGGCATAATGACCTTTACGCAACGTTTTTTTGAGACCGTAGGGATGCGACTGAGCACTCCCGCAGTAATCGTTCTTGACAATTATCAGGAAGTTTCGGCTAACACTCCATTACATGAGGTATTGCGTGAGGCCGCACAAAATCTTCCAAGCGGGTTGTCTTTTCTCGTGCTAAGCCGCGATGATCCGCCTGCACCTTTAGCACGCCTTCAACTTCACGGAGAATTGACCTTGCTTGGCTGGAACGAGTTGCGGCTTACCTTGGATGAAGCAAAAAACATCGCCAAACTCCGTTCACCAACGGCAGAAATAAATAACCATATCGAGGAACTACATAAACAAACGGAAGGCTGGGTTGCCGGTCTCAGACTACTGCTGGATCAGGGTGAAAATATCAATCCTTATACCCAATCGACAAATAATAAAACACAACAAGTTCTATTCAATTATTTTGCAGCGGAAGTATTCGAACGCTGGTCGCCCGCTATACAAACAGCTTTGTTGCGCACTGCTTTATTACCTGCGATAACCGTACCGCATGCCAAGCAACTGACGAAGGAAGATACCATCGGTGATGTTTTATCCGATCTGCACCGCCGAAACTATTTTGTCGTGCAACGCATGGATGAGGAACTTCACTATGAATATCACGCTTTATTCCGGGAATTTCTATTAAACCGGTCACAAAAAATCTTTAATAAAACCGAATGGCGGTCATTACAGCAACAGGCGGCAAATATCCTTACACGAGCAAACAAAGTAGAAGCAGCAATACCCCTCTATCATGCATCACAAGACTGGGATAGTTTGAAAAGTGTTCTACTGCAAGAAGCAGCCGGCCTTATCGCTGCCGGTCGCCATCAAACGTTACTGCAATGGTTAGATTGCTTACCGGATGAGATATTTGAGCAATCTCCATGGCTTTGGTACTGGCGAGGTCTAGCACGCCTGCCTTTTGATCCTATTGAAGCGCGCCGCATTTTTGAGCAGGCGTATCGCGGATTTCAGGCCGAGGATAATGCTTCAGGTTTGTATCTCTCGTGGGCCGGCTTAATGGATACCTTCTTTTTCGAGTGGCGGGATTTTACGCCAGTAGACCGTTGGATCTCAGAGTTTGAGCAATTGCGTATTCGCCACCCCGAATTTCCTTCCCGAGCAGTTGAATTACGCACTTACTGGTCTATTGGCACGCTCATGCACCGGCAACCGCAACATCCGTTTCTACGCACTTGGTCGGAACGAGGTTTGGCGCTTCTGGATATAGCCGATCGCGATCTGTCAATCTTGCTCGGCGGCTATCTGATAGTTTGTTTTTTATGGTGGGGTGAAACAGCCAAGGCTCGAGAGATAATCGAACGATTGCAACCATGGACACAATCTTCAAATATTTCGCCTTTGGTTTATATTCTTTGGTCTTGCGCGCTTGCACTCTATCATTCAGTTCGCGGTGAAATGGATGCATGTATCGCTGCTGTTGAGGAAGGACTTCAATTAGCGCAGCGCAGTGGCCTACATGCTTTTGATTTCCTGCTTCGAGCCCAAGCAGCACGTTGTAGTCTAATGGCCGGAAAATTACCGGAAGCAGAGGCTTGGATATCCTTAATGGCAAAAGCCATGCGCAGTCATAGTCACATCGATGGTACCTTTTACCAGCATTTGCAGTCTAATGCTGCGGCACAGCGCGGTGACTGGCTACAGGCTATTGAGCACGCACGCACGGGACTCACGATGTCCATTCAAGCTGGAGCCCCTTTCCCGGAAGCGCATTGCCGTATCGATCTGGCACGTGCCCTAATCGGGCAGGGTGACGACAAGGAGTGGGCGGAACACCTCCATTCTGCCGTCGCCATTGGGAAAGCAATAGGTAGTAGAGTACTGGAATACCTTTGCATCGAAACAGCAGCCATCGCAGCTTTCAAGCAAGGACAGGAAAATGCAGGACTGGAACATCTGACACAAGCACTTGCCGTAAGCCGGGTCATGGGCGGTGCAACTTGGTTATTAGAAGGCCCAAAAGTCAGTGCTGACCTTTATAATCGTGCATTGACCGCCGGTATTGAGATCGATCATGTACAGCGATTGATTCGCCAGCGTAAACTCATCCCCCCAGACTCGGCAACAGTTTCAGAATCATGGCCGTGGCCGGTTAAGGTTTACACTTTGGGAAAATTTGAAGTGCTATGCAACGACCAACCCTTACGTTCAGTCAGAAAAGCGCAGCATAAGCCCTTGGAATTGCTCAAGTGTTTATGTGCCCTGGGCGGATATTCCGTCAATCAGGATATAATAACCGAAACCCTGTGGCCAGACGCTGAGGGCGACGCAGCAGAACAAGCTCTCAGTACAACTTTACATCGATTACGCAAGTTATTGCACTATGAGCAGGCGATTCGACTGGAAGATCGTCATTTATCGCTTGATCCGAACTACATATGGATCGATTGCATGGTATTCGATCGCGCAGCGCATCATCCGAACATAATTGATCGTGCCTCTTTACAGCAAACATTGAACCACTATCATGGACATTTTCTGAAGGGCGAATCATCGCCCTGGGTATTAAATTTCCGCGAGCGTCTACGTGCTCATCACAAAAAAATGGTTGAACAGCTCGGGAATATGCTTGAGCAAGATAACCCTTGGCACAATGCAATCGAATGCTATCTCATGGCCATTGAGATTGAACCTGCAACGGAAATTTTTTACTATCGCCTCATGCGGTGTTATACGCAACTAGGGTGGCGTACCGAAGCGCTAGCCACTTATCAACGCTGCCGACAATCGTTACTAACTCGATTAGGCCTCAGTCCTACCCAAGAAACCATGAATCTCTATCACGAATTGATAAATAATTAAGCCGATTTTACCGAGTACCAGCTTATGCAACATCATGTGCGCTTTACTGCGCCCTGACGAATGTACGCGTCAGACAAAACGAATGACGCCGCAGAATTGATGCTGAAACAAGGGTGAGCAGCATTTTGTTATCGATCGGAAGCCCTGCTATGTCCCTCAATCAATGAATCTTCTTCTCACCGATCAAATACAAAGAATCCTGCTTACTTTGATTCACTAGATGCCATTTTCTGACCAATATCATCGTAATTGAAACAAATGCGCCAAACGCAACGATGACTGTATAGATATGCACTTCAAACCATATCAGCGCGGCATACATCAGCAACATCACCAATATGCTCAAATTTTCATTAAAATTCTGCACCGCGATCGAATGCCCCGCGCCCATTAAAATATGTCCGCGATGCTGCAACAAGGCATTCATCGGCACGACGAAGAAACCGGCCAAGCCTCCGGTCAGCATCAGTAATATGATCGCGACCCACAAATCACTGACCAAAGTCATCGCCATAACCACGATGCCCATCGCCACTCCCAGCGGGATTACTTTCACCGATTGCCGCAACGAGACCCAGCGTGCCGCCATCACGGCACCCACCGCTATTCCCAGCGCTACCACACCTTGTAATTGGGCCGCTTTATTCAACGGATAATCCAATGCGATCTCAGCCCATTTCAACACAATAAACTGCAACGTCGCTCCCGCTCCCCAAAACAGGGTTGTCACCGCAAGCGATATTTGCCCAAGCTTATCTGTCCAAAGCAATTTGACACAATGACCGAATTCATGAACCAAATAGAGCGGATTTTTATTCGGTATGCGGTGATCGACCCCGGTATTCGGAATATATAAATTAAAAATGGCGGCAACTGCATAGATAACAGCAATCAACAAAATACCACTTTCCAGGGCATTATCGATCCCGGTATCGATCATTGGAAAATCGAAACCCAGTAAAACTTCCGCAACCGACGGCGTTATTAACACGCCTCCCATAACCGTCCCCAATACAATGGACGCCACAGTCAGTCCCTCGATCCAGCCATTGGCGATCACCAGCTTCTCCGCAGGCAATAATTCCGTCAGGATGCCATATTTCGCCGGCGAATAAGCGGCAGCACCCAATCCAACGACGGCATATGCCGTAAGCGCGAAATACTGATGTGTAGCCAGGAATAACAACCCGCAACCGATTATCTTGACGGTATTACTGACAAACATGACACGCCCTTTTGCCATAGAATCGGCGAATGCGCCGACAAAGGGTGCCAGTACCACATAGAACAGCACAAAAACGAATTTCAGTATCGGAGTGAGGTACGCAGGCGCATGCAAATCAAGCAATAGCGCAATCGCCACAACCAACAATGCATTATCTGCGAGCGAAGAAAAAAACTGCGCCGCCATGATAGTATAAAAGCCGCGTTCCAAAACAATTCCTTATTATATTTCAGTTCTTTATTATAGAACCAGACAAGAACTCACTACCGGTCACTTTCTATCAACTCATCCGATTAAAAAACAAAATGGGCGCTCCTTGTATGCTAATCAGGCTATTGAATCGTTATTGCATATCTTAAAAGTTGAATCTATAAATTAATTTAGCTTATTATTAAATTCGCGAATAATACTCGCTTCCACTCATTCTGAACCTAAAATTAATGTCACGCCCAATACAAGCTTTTATCGATACCTCCGCACTCACCCACAATCTCACCATCGTT
>JAMXAE010000162.1 GCA_024281695.1 Nitrosomonas sp.
GTGCTTAGCTCAGCTGGTAGAGCGTCGCCCTTACAAGGCGAATGTCGGCGGTTCGATCCCGTCAGCACCCACCAGTCAATTTAGCTAGTTCTGGAGTGGTAGTTCAGTTGGTTAGAATACCGGCCTGTCACGCCGGGGGTCGCGGGTTCGAGTCCCGTCCGCTCCGCCAAATAAAGTTATGTCAACGTAGAGTAAAAATCTTCGATTTTATTTTTCAATCTTTAGTATTTCTAGGTTTAAATTGTGTTTGATTTCGTTAACCGTAAAAAACGTGTCGTTCAAGTCATTATGGGCTTGGCAGTGTTGCCTTTTTTATTTTGGGGCGTGGAATCATACCGCAGTGACGGTAGGGATGGTTATGTTGCCATAGTTGACGGCGAAGAGATACCTCGTCGTGAGTATGAGCAGGCACTACGTGATCACCATGAAAGAATGCGTTCAACGCTTGGTGCTAATTTTGATAGTGCAATGCTTGATAGCTTCGAAGTGAGAAATTCTGTTCTAGAGCGACTCATTCAACAGAAATTATTGCATCGAGAAGCCACCAACAATGGTTTCGTGGTTCTTGATTCACAATTAGTGAAGACGATTCGAGACATACCTGCTTTTCAGAAAGAAAATAAATTTTCTAAACGACAGTATGAAGATTTATTGCGGAACCAAGGACTCACTCCAACAATATTTGAATCACGTGTGCGTCAAGAGCTTTTATTACAGCAGTTGTTAGATGGCTATAGTGAGCATGGGTTTGTGCCTAAAATTGTTGTCGATAAAGTGAGATATTTGAGCGAGGTGCAGCGTGAAATCAGCCAATCAAAGATAAGTCTGGAAAAATTTTTATCACAAGTGATACCAGAAGAAAGTGAAATTAGCGCTTACTATGATAAATATAAAGCTGATTTTAACTTGCCAGAACGTGCACGAATCGAGTATTTGGTTTTGTCGCTAGATGCAGTGGCCAAGAATGAAACAGTAAGCGATGAAGCAGTTAGTAAATATTTTGAAGAGCATCAAGATGAGTTCGGTCAACCTGAAGAGCGGAAAGCCAGTCACATCTTAGTTAGTGTACCGACTGATGCCTTGGAAGACGAAAAGCAGGTGGCGAGAAATAAAGCAGAGGAAATACTTGAGCAAGTCAAACAGAATCCAGAGCAGTTTGCAGAAATTGCAAAAGAGCGCTCAGATGACCCTGGTTCAGCGACTCGAGGTGGGGATCTTGGTTTTTTCGCTCGTGGTGTTATGGTTAAGTCCTTTGAAGATAAAATCTTTTCAATGCAATTGGATGAGATTAGCGATATCGTAGAAACAGATTTTGGTTTGCATGTTATTAAATTAACCGGTATCAAAGAAGAAAAGCGCCCAGATTTGGGTGATGTGCGTGAGCAGATTGAGAGGAAACTCAAAATAGAGATGGTTGGCAGTATCTTTGGAGAAATCGCTGAAGACTTTAGTAATATAGTTTATGAACAAGGTGATAATCTTCAGGCAGCAGCAGAGAAGTTCGAGTTAGCAATACAGCAAACTGATTGGATTGCAAGAAACTCAACAGAGCCAGCTATCCTTGCTAACGAGAAGTTACTATCAGTAATCTTCTCTAATGATTCAATTTCGAATCAGCGTAATACTGAAGCTATTGAAGTGAAGCCGAATACATTTGTATCAGCTCGTATTCTGGAACATAAGCCTGCTACTGCACAGTCATTATTGGTGGTTAGAGATCAGATTGTTGATAAGCTAAAAAAACAGATGGCTGAAGTTATGGCAGTTAAAGAAGGACAGCTGACACTTGCACGTTTACAAGCGGGTGAAGAAGATGTAGTTGGTGTTACTTGGTCTGATACAAAGCTGGTTTCCTATATGCAATCGCAAGGATTAGATCATGAAGCTTTGCGAGCAATTTTTAGAGTAGAAGTTACCAATAAATTACCAGCTTATACAGGAACAGTTAATCCGGAAGGTGGATTTAACTTGATACGAATTAGCAAAGTAATAGAACCAGCAGTTGCAGAAGAAACAAAAGTTAACAACTTTAGTAAACAGCTACAGCAGATGATTACTCAGGAAGAGATGTCTTCTTATCTAACCGCACTTAGACAGCAATATGATGTAAAGATCAAGCAAGAAAACTAGTCGTTGAGATTAAAAGCGACTGTATTGAAGCCAGCATCTACATAAGTTATTTCTCCAGTAATGCCGCTGGCTAAATCACTACACAAGAAGGCGGCAACATTACCAACTTCATCCGTTGTGACATTCCGACGTAATGGAGAAGTCTTTTCAGTGTAACCTAATAATTTACCAAAATTTCCAATTCCCGCAGCAGCTAGGGTTTTGATGGGGCCAGCAGAGATGGCATTTACGCGTATCCCCTTTGGACCCAGACTGGAAGCCATGAAGCGAACATTCGCCTCAAGACTAGCTTTTGCTAATCCCATTACATTGTAATTTGGCATAACCCGTACTGCACCCAGATAGCTTAATGTCAAAAGTGAACTGTTTCCATTTTGCATTAAAGGTAGCGCGGCTTTGGCAAGAGCGGAAAAGCTGTAGGCACTGACATCGTGGGCAATGCGGAAAGCTTCTCTATTAACACTTTCGAGATAATCACCTGTCAGTGCTTCGCGTGGGGCAAAAGCAATAGAATGAATAATAGAATCCAGACCACCCCAATGTTTTTGTAGATTTTCAAAACATAGTGTGATTTCGCTATCACTGGTGACATCACATGGGAATAACAAATTACTATCAAATTCAGCTGCTAGCTTCTCAACGCGACCACGTATCTCTTCTCCTTGGTAGGTAAAAGCCAGTAATGCGCCTTCGCGCTTCATGGCTTTAGCAATACCGTAAGCAATTGAACGATTACTAAGAAGCCCAGTAATGAGCACATGTTTATTAGCGAGAAACCCCATAAAATTTCCTTGTAAAATTTAGAGAATTAGCGAATTATAGCTGAAGGATAGAATATGGTGGGGTTGTGTAAGAGAAGCAAGATCAGTTGTGAGTGTTTATTTATTTAAAGCAAGATAATTCCGATAGATTACGTTTGTTATGAGAAAAATAATTATTACGCCATGGTCCTTGATTTCATTGGTAGTTTTATTATCTGCTTGCGGTGGGCATGATTGGAATAATCCATATTCAGCAGCCGATATAGAAAAGAATATTCTTTACAATGTATTTACTGAGAGACCCAAACATCTTGATCCAGTGCAATCCTATAGCTCTAATGAAATTCAATTTACTGCACAGATTTATGAGCCTCCGTTGCAATATCATTATTTAAAACGACCGTTTGTATTGATTCCATCAACAGTCAAAGAAATGCCCGTTGTAAAGTATTTTGATCATGAAGATAATCAGTTAGCGGTTGATGCTCAGGTTAAAGATATTGCTTATAGTATTTATGAGATTTCAATTAAACCAGGAATTTTATTCCAACCGCATCCAGCATTAGCAAAGAATGAGCAAGGTGATTGGTTGTACCATGAATTGATCGACAAAGAACTGGTATCCATCTTTAAGCTTTCTGATTTTTCTCAAACGGGTACACGCGAGCTAACAGCACACGATTATGTATACCAGATCAAACGGTTGGCACATCCCAAATTGCATTCGCCGATATATGGACTCATGGCGGACTATATAGTGGGACTCAAGGAGTATGCGAGTATGCTTAAACAAATTGCTCAGGATCAATCTAAAGGAGAAAGATACCTGGATTTGAGGGAACATGAGTTGGAAGGTGTGCACGCTGTGGACACTTATACTTATCATATAAAAATAAATGGTAAGTATCCACAATTTATTTATTGGTTAGCTATGCCTTTCTTTGCGCCGATTCCCTGGGAGGCTGACCGATTTTACTCTCAAAGTGGGTTGATACAAAAAAACATCACGCTGGATTGGTATCCCATTGGTACAGGTCCATACATGCTCACCGAAAATAATCCTAACTTGAGAATGGTGTTAGAGAAAAATCCAAATTTTCGTGGTGAATACTATCCAATGGAAGGGATGTCGGGCGATGAGGAAATTGGTTTGCTGGTTGATGCTGGCGAGGAGCTGCCATTTATCGATAAAATTATTTATACCCGAGAAAAGGAGAGTATTCCTCGATGGAATAAATTCCTGCAGGGCTATTATGATGCTACCGGAATCGGCTCTGATAGCTTTGATCAGGCTGTGCAGTTAGTGGGACAGGGAGAAGCCACGGTAACTGATGAAATGGCATCACAGGGAATAAGGCTGGAAACAACCGTAGCGGTATCGACTTATTACATAGGTTTTAACATGTTGGATCCGATTGTTGGTGGAAGTGATGAGCGTCAGCGAGAATCTGCTAGAAAATTGAGGCAAGCGATTTCCATTGCTGTGGATTATGAAGAATTTATTTCAATTTTTGTAAATGGTCGTGGATTATCCGCTCAGAGTCCAATTGCGCCGGGTATTTCAGGCTATCATGAAGGGAAAGAAGGTATCAATCCGGTGGTGTATGATTGGGTCAATGGGCAACCGCAACGTAAATCAATACAGGTAGCAAGAGCGCTACTTGCGGAAGCAGGCTATCCAGGTGGAATAGATCGGAGAACAGGTGCGCCACTGATTCTATATTTTGATGTGACTGCGCGTAGCTCTGAAGATAGATCTAAGCTTGATTGGATGCGCAAGCAATTCCAAAAAATAAATATACAACTGGTTGTCAGAAGCACCGACTATAATCGTTTCCAGGATAAAATCCGCAAAGGAAACGCACAGATTTTTGAATGGGGCTGGAATGCAGATTATCCTGATCCTGAGAATTTCTTGTTCTTATTGTACGGCCCGCAACGTAAGGTAGAGAATAATGGAGAAAATGCTGCTAACTATAATAATGCAGAATACAATCAATTATTTGAACAGATGAAGAATATGGAGAATGGAGCCAAACGACAACAAATCATCCATCGGATGTTGGAGATATTGCGTTACGATGCTCCCTGGTTATGGGGATATCATCCGAAAGATTATGGCTTGTATCATTCCTGGTATCAGAATGTGAAGCCAAATAGAATATCAAATAATAATCTTAAATATTTCAAAATTGATGCAAGCCTGAGAGAAAGAAAACGTCGTGAATGGAATGAGCCGGTGTTGTGGCCAATTGCGATGATGTTGGCTCTGTTGCTCATTAGCCTTGTTCCGGCTATATTAGTTTTCCGTCGTCGTGAGAGCGATGCTGGGATTAATGTGGTGCCATCTTGAAGTTTCCATTGTGCAGTGAATATGCTTAGCTATATTCTTGGACGTATTTTTTATGCAGCACCTATTCTTATTGGGGTTAATCTCATTACATTTACTTTATTTTTTGTAGTGAATACTCCAGATGATATGGCACGAATGCAATTGGGTATTAAATATGTCACACCGGAGGCGATTGAAAAATGGAAAGCCGAGCGAGGTTATGATAAGCCTTTGCTCTTTAATCAAGAAGAAAAGAGCTTGAGAAAGTTAACCAATACAATTTTATTTGAAAAGTCAGTATCGATGTTCGTATTTGATTTTGGACAAGCAGATGATGGGCGCGATATTGCACAAGAGATCAAGTTACGTATGACGCCCAGTCTGGCAATTGCACTACCCGTATTTATCTTGGGATTAATCGTGTACATCACTTTTGCATTGCTGATGGTTTTTTTTCGTGCAACTTATATCGATTTCTGGGGGGTGGTTTTGTGTGTGGCGCTGATGTCAGTCTCCAGCTTGTTTTATATTATCGCCGGGCAGTTTCTGGTGAGCAAAATGTGGCATTTAGTGCCGATATCTGGTTATGGAAGTGAGCTAGATGCGGGAAGATTTTTGCTACTGCCCATCATAATAGGTGTAGTGAGCAGTATTGGATCCAATACTCGCTGGTACCGTACAATTTTTCTAGAAGAAATGAATAAAGAGTACGTGCGCACAGCTAGAGCGAAAGGATTGTCTGAAAGCATCGTTTTATTTAAGCATGTTTTAAAGAACGCAATGATTCCTATCCTAACGGGCGCAGTTGTAATGGTGCCTTTGCTGTTTCTAGGTAGCTTATTAGTTGAATCTTTCTTTGGTATTCCAGGACTGGGCAGTTATACTATTGATGCTATTAATTCGCAAGATTTTGCAATTGTGAGGGCTATGGTTTTTTTGGGTTCAATACTCTATATAATGGGTTTAATCTTGACCGATATATCTTATGCACTCGCTGATCCAAGAATCCGTCTAATATAGAAAGCATCTTATGTAGACGTCTTATGTAGAACTTGTGGCATTACAGGTTCTGTGTCGTATTCACAACATCTAAAACTAGATTGACTTATGAACGCAATGTATTCATAATCGGCGGTTTCGTTTGGAGGGGTTCCCGAGCGGTCAAAGGGATCAGACTGTAAATCTGACGGCTCTGCCTTCGAAGGTTCGAATCCTTCCCCCTCCACCAAGTTGAAGTTGGTATAAAAAGAAACTTTGAGGTAGTCTACTTTGTGGGTTGTTAATGATTACTTTACATGTAAGACACGTGCGGGTGTAGCTCAATGGTAGAGCAGAAGCCTTCCAAGCTTACGATGAGGGTTCGATTCCCTTCACCCGCTCCAGTTTGGATTGTAAGTATTAATAGGTTTTAAGGTTTTATATGCTTGCCCATGTAGCTCAGTGGTAGAGCACTCCCTTGGTAAGGGAGAGGTCGCCAGTTCAATTCTGGCCATGGGCTCCA
>JAMXAE010000163.1 GCA_024281695.1 Nitrosomonas sp.
AGTGTAAAAAACAACTAGATTTTAGGGGTTGAAGAATAATCGTTTTTCATTAAAATTCAGGCGATTAGTAATTCTTATGCGGTGCGTTATGTACCTTTATGCAGAATAACCCTCTATACTGGATTTCGGAATCTCAGAAAATACTCTAACCGTTGCGGACAAACATAAAACTAAAATTACTATGTAACATTTGGTCCTTTCCTAACTTTTTACCCATCATTGAGAAATATGAAATTCGCTATGAGTTAAACGATAAAGTTATTTATATATTGCGACTTTGGCATTTTCGGGAAGACCGTTAGTAGATTAAATAGTAACCACCTAAAATCCCATGAAACAATTCTGTCGTTTGTTTAAATGCACCCTTTATGAGCTATTCTTTCTCTCGTTAACTAACTGAGGATTGCTTCTAAAAATTTTTCAAAATTATCAGCTTTCTCTAGTGCGTAGCTAACTTCTGACATCGGTATCAGCATCTTATAACGCCGCTGTGACCCTTGCCCCTTCCAAGGCACCTCTCCCAAGATATGATTCTCCAACAGTGCTGGAAGTACCTCCTCAAAGAAAACAGAAGCCCCCCCCTTGCCAAGGCGGATTCGAATAACTTCTTCATCGACAAAAGTACTTCTGAGGAACACTCTTAGGAACTTCTCAAATATTTTAATTCGATCATCAAATAAAATATTTTCAATTTTTAATGCTGGCTGGCTATCTTCAGTCTGTGCACCAGCTTTCAGTAACCATTCAGCAATGAGTGCTGGATTAAACGTATGTTCCTCTTCAGGGGCCAGAATTAGCGATTCGATCTTTGAGTTTTTAAAGCTACAGCCTGAAAGGCCATTACCCTTTTCCGTTTCAAGTCGTTCAAACTCGCAATGAATAAATTCCACTTCAGAGAAACTGCTTTTCGATGTTGCAGTTGGTTGAAAATGACAGTTTTCAAACAGTATTTTCCGGAGTGTTCGACCAGTAAGTGCACCTGATGAAAGAAACATGTCCTTCAGTACGATAGCATCGTCGAGCTTCTGGAAACATTCAGCTAAGCGAATCAAAAGTGAACCGCTATTCTCTTTACAAAATGAGAATCCAGTTTCGGATTCATTGATAGCCATTAAACAAGCTAGTATTGGCTGAAGATTAACATGATGGCGAGTCAAGTGTTGAATAGCTTGTTCGACCGTTGCAATCGGAACAAGATTGACAGAAAGAAACGCTTGCAACTCAGTACGACCTCCCTTTGATAACAATAGTCCAAGACCTTCACCGAGGAAAAAGTTCTGAAAATCCTCGTGATCAAACGAGATTGCTTCACGTCGTGACGTATCCGTGGAAAGTAAAGAATGCTGTTTGAGACGCTCCTTTATTTGGCGAATATCAGTTGCTCTTTTTTTGCTTTCTTCGGAAAACATGTCCACAAGAACATCCAATACATCATATCGTAATGAGTTTGTAGATGTTTGCCACATTTCCAATGCAATATGTGAAAGTAATTGATGATGCTCTTCGGACTTGAGTAGCGGTTCCTTTATTTCGCCTGATATCCTCGACAGCCATTTCTCCGTTGCTTCTCGTTTTACGATTGCATCCACAAAAGTAAAAAAATAATCATGCGGGTTTTGAACTAGTAACTCTGCAAGTTCTGTTCGGTCTGATAGGTTCATCGCCACATCAAAGAGACGTCGAATTAATACTGCCCGTGTTAGAAGGGGATGAGTAGGACCTAGTTTAGTGACCACAGTTTCGTAAATTTCTTCAGGTGCATTTGCTTTGCGTAGAGTGCCATATTTGCAGAACTGTTCTTTATTCCAGCGTGATATTGCTAGTCGAGAGAAAGATGCCGATTGATCTCCAATTGCGTCAAGCAGTTTTGCTTGCGTCTTGAAGCTCAAGTATTCGAAAAATGCCTTACGCGCTGCGATGAATACTGTTCCCGATGATTCTAAGGTTTGGACCAAATTACCAAGCGCGGAGATAGCTTCCCCTTTTGATCCCTCGACAAGCATCTCCTCGTAGCCATCGAATGCGGGCACAACAACACCCATGCGCACAAGTTGTATAAACGCATCGAAGTAAAGATAATTAAAGCGCCATTTGTTGACTAGGGTAGCAATCACCGCGTCATCAAAAGTAAGAAACGCTCTACCATTCAGAGGAATAGGAACCACGAGCGAATCGACAGACTTACTCTTATATTTTATAGCTTGTTGACGCGCCATCTTGTTGATAATTGTTGACTTTCCCTCACCAGCATCTGATGTAATATACAACACTGAGGTTGCTCCTGGCAGGGGATTCGACGCTTTGTCCAATAGCGTAGCTACTACATCACTGATTGGTTGATCGTAGTCGTCAGCTTTCATTGCAGATAGATCAGGTGACAAAAATCCAGAAGGTTCAACGAATGGTGATTTTGCTTCTACTTCAGGTGTAAGAGTTGTACTCGCAATGATGCGGTCGGCGAGTTGAGGAAGCCGAGCAACACGATTGATTAGCCATCTCCTTGCTGGATATTCTTGTCCATTTTCACCAATCAACAGTTCTCGATTAGGACCTGATGAATACTTGATAGTAACGTCTATAAGCTCGTCCCTTATCTGCGCCACCACCTTCCCGATGCGAACATCCACATCAGATGGCTCATCAGCAAATGCACTGATGATTCTTTTGAATTCATTAATATCCATTGACCGCTCTCCTAAACACTTAATTGTTTGTAATGCCGTACCATCTGTCCTCCGAGAGTCCTTATAAGATGTTTTTGGGTTGTCCAGCCGGCTTTGGTATGTATGTGGATAACTGAGCACCCTGCTCGTAGAGCAAGGAGCACTCCAGGCCACATATCTGTATCCGAGGATACGATCACGATTTCTTTTGCTTTCTCAGAAAGTACCTGAAAAGCGATATCTGCAACAATGAGGGTATCGACCATTTTTTGTTCGTCACGAACAAACAAATTTCCCAGTCGGTTTGCGCATACTCCATTTCCACAAGCTGTGTTATGCATGAGCCCAGTGAAATGTTTAAATGAACACGCACTAGGATTTGCGCACTGAGCCCATGGCGCTGATCGTGTTCGAAATTTCCTTAAATCGCGTTCTTTAACAAGTGTTTCTTCTAATGGAATAGTCAGTCCAATCGGTTTATCAGCCAACTCAACAGTTAGCTTGAGTTGAATATTCGATCCAGCATGAACAGTGCCAACGTATGTTGGCGAGAAAGCGTGAATATCAGGAACAAGACGTTGCGCGCTATTGGTTAGTAGTCCGCGAGATCTCCAGCCACCATATAGCCGGACGTCCATTTCAGAGTATCGAAATGAAACCTGACCAGAAATTAAGGGGGTGAGTACTTTCGCAAAATTGACAGGTCCTGGACTCCTTAGACTTAGCTCAACATTATCGTAGTCAACTAAAACCATCAATTTGGACAAATATCACCTCTATTAAGACTGCTCAACTTCTTAAGTTCAGGAGCGTATAGATTCGGGAAAAAACAAGCTTATGTAATTGTTTCCAATTTTATCAATTCCCGCTGCTACTTAGTAGTATTAACAAATGTTTCTAGCCATGAAATTTTAGGGAGCTGTCGGAAAATTCAGATAAGCTGGAAAAAAAGAATCCAGTGACAAGACACCATAAAGTCACAGAATTAAAAGAAAATTTATTCTATGGGGATATTTTCTATGCTAAATTTGCCTAATTAGGGGACGGATTTAGCCTATGAGATTGATAAATTATGGCAGATTAATAGCTGAGAAATTCTCGGTTAATTGATTTTGTTGTAATAATTATTAAATAATTGGCATTCCGACTATTTTCCGATCATCCATTCTGGAATCCTTTTAGGGATTTGCAGTGGATTACTTCTGACCGATAGCGTCAGCTCTAGCAAAGGGTCAAAAGAAGCCATTTGGGTGGAGTCAAAGATCAATTATGAGCGATGCCTTTTACTAGAATATTGTAGAAAAGCAAGAAACTATGTGGTATCGGTAAACTTCGATATGACCTCATTCAACACCAAGGGCACCGACAGTGCAGAAATTTTCCGCAGAATTACCTCTTTGCATTTAGCTCCCTCTAGCCACCGATATACTTGCCTAGCACTTTTACCGAGTTCATGCGCTAATTTGGCAACTGTCCACCCCTGATCAATCAGAGCATTTAGTTCATCCGCGACAGAAGTGGCATCTAAATTTGAGGCTGCCTTTGCAGTTTTATCAACATAAGCTTCAATTTCAAGCTTGCAAACCTTCAGATCAGTTATCCATCCCATACTTTGTGGTCGGGGTATGGCTGTTGCAGATAGTTGAACAGCAGTACTTAATCCAGCACCCACAAGTAAATTGAGATGCTCTGATTGAAATAGTGCCGTCAACCATGGCTCTATCCTTGCTGAAACTCGATATTATTTTCGTTAAGTATTATTTTTACGGATATTTTTCTCTCATCTTCTTCGGCAACACTATCTTCTGCATTTTGCAGAAGTTCCCAAGCCCAACGACCTTGATTATTCTCAACAGTTAAATCTAAGTCATGCAAACGCTTAATTATTTTGTCGGCAATTGAGCGATTGCCATCTTCTTTTCTGCCTTCTTCAATTGAGCTAATCACAAAAAAAATCCTTAATATCTATTAGCAATCAGAATTTGCCACCTTTCAATATCCAGAAGTTTCTACTTGGCTCAGTTACATCATAGCTATCATACGATATCCAATCCCGCTCCCGCTCCCGCTCCCGTAGCTCATACTGCCAAAACGATTGGGATGCCTCCAATAAGGGCTGAATGGGGCGACTAATTCCGGCGTTAACTGAGAAGCCTTCAGTCTCTAGCGCTTTTAATGCCTGCGTATCGTATGGCAATTGTGAAAGATCAGCAAGTAGGCAATCAAATGGTTATATTTAATGATCTTCAATTGGTTGTCTCGAACATTAGACTTTGGTGTCGGTTGTTTAAACGCACCCAAAAATGGGATTTGGATTTGGCTTCGGATCATGTGTTAGATGTGTCTCCGAGTTGTTTTTCGAGGGCTTGTCGCACCAACCCGATTACATAGGGCAACTCCTCCAAGGAGGACAGCCCCACTTCCACATCACCATTACCCCACCGACCTAATCTGGTTACATCCTTGCATAGCCCTTTGGGATCGCTGATCTCCGCAAAACTCATATTCAATGAGAGTCGCAGACGCTTTGCCTGTGGCACAATGTCCACAAAGTTGGTTTCAGCCTTATAGGCCACATACAACTTCAGAAATTCCTCACTGACGCATGGATCGAGCGCCAGTACTTCCTTGCGAAACGCCTCGAACAGAGAGAGCATTGCCGGTGTAATCAGGTGTGGATGATCGTCTATCGTATAGCTTGAGGAAGGCTCAGCCCTGGGGCGATAAGCTGCCAAAATAGCGTCGTCTAACTTCGGTGATTCCCAAACTTGCACGGCGAGTTTGGCGAGACGCTTAGCTCTCTCAATGATCGTACTTTCGTCCCAAACATGAACCTGACCGAGCCCTTGATTTACCTTGAGAGGGCTCTGCCTGAAGCCTCCATCCATGTCGCGTTTTACAATAAATGGTCGGTCACTGTATTCCGAATTGTAACCAGTGAGTGTCAGATTGCCCAAGGTGTGTAACCAGGTTTGCTGGATACGTTTCCATTCGGCTCCCAGAGATTCTTGCCACGCAGTATTCAGGTTTTCATTTTGCGGTAGGATGTGCTCCACGGTGTATTCATCCACTGGCACCACTTCCTTGCGCCCGTGGTTCTCGAATCGACGCAGCCAATAACTGCGACTGCGGAAATTGTAGAGATCACGAGTCTGAATATCGCGTACATATTCATCGTCACTTGGAAAACGTCGGTATGAAGGAAGTAGCAGAAAGTGGGCGGCGATACTCTCCAGATAACGGTCTTTCTTTAGTGCCTTGCTAAAGGTAGCAAAAGTTTTGTTCATCGAATTAGTGGGTATGGCACAAACTGCACGGCGAAACACATAGGCTTCAACCCAACGCACCGCGCTCACAAAATCCGACTTACTCAAGTACTGTGTAGCGTAGTCGCGATACAGTTCCAGTAGGAATGGATAAGCCACATCGACTTTCAGTTCGCGCAGGTCATGAAACGCCCGATTCAGTTCGTGGTCGATCTCCTTGCCCAAAGCCATTGCGCAAAAATAGCGCGAATAATCTCGGATTGTACTGACCAGCATTTCTACATGACTGTCATCACTCACAGCACCGGCCCTTGTCTCTCGGGCATGGGTCTTAAACGCTTCATACACGGCATTGGTGTTGGGAATTTCGCCCGACATCACAGTCAAGTAATGACGCATGAAGCCATCAAAATGAGTACCGTAAGCTTCTTGCCCGAAATCCATCTCTATAGGACGCCAAAATTGTTCATAGAGGCGCGTTTGCAGCGCAGGCTCTAGCCCCATCAATATGAAATTGCGAATCAAGTCAGCCTGGCTCAACTCTTTTCCTGTCGAGTTCATGCTCTCAAAAATGAGCTGCGGATTATCCTGATCGCGGTTCAGAGCAATATCAACCACCACCAGCTTAGCCAATCCCTTGCAGAGAGTCGGCAAATTCACCACGTCGCTCTTGATCCACTTCTGAAAAGCGGCATAATTCTCAGATACGCGCAAAGAATGATTATCAGGCTGCGGGTGCTTGCCTACCAACGCGGTCAGTGTGTCTTTGTCGGTTTGTGA
>JAMXAE010000164.1 GCA_024281695.1 Nitrosomonas sp.
CCTGGAAAAAGGCGATTTCCCAAAATGGGTGATGTATGTGCAGATCATGCCGGAGGCGGATGCCGCCAACGTTCCCTATCATCCTCTCGATCTCACTAAAATATGGCCGCATAAGGATTATCCGTTAATTGAAGTGGGTGTCATGGAACTCAACCGTAATCCTGAGAATTTTTTTGCAGAGGTGGAACAATCCGCTTTCAATCCCGCCAATATTGTGCCGGGAATTGGTTTTTCTCCCGACAAAATGCTGCAAGGCCGATTGTTTGCATACGGCGATGCTCAGCGCTATCGCCTGGGGGTAAATCATCACCTGATTCCGGTTAATGCGCCGCGCTGTCCGGCGCATAGTTATCATCGCGATGGTGCCATGCGGGTGGATGGCAATTTCGGCGGTATGCTCGGTTATGAGCCGAATAGTCAGGGCGAATGGCAGGAGCAGCCAGATTTTGCCGAGCCATCACTGGCCTTGCAACATGCCGCCGATCACTGGAATCATCGCGAAGATACGGATTATTACTCGCAACCGGGCGCATTGTTTCGTTTAATGACTCCAGCGCAGCAGCAGGTCTTGTTCGAAAACACCGCAGATTCGATGAGTGGTGTGCCGCGTCAAATTCAGATTTGTCACATTAATCACTGTCTCAAGGCAAATTCTGCTTATGGCGCAGGTATTGCGAGGGCGCTCAGCATTCCGTTGAGTGAAGTGCCAAAATAGAGTGTTGTTTCTGCTGAAGGATGGGTTGTTTCTTTAGGGATAAACAATCCATCCATCCATCTAAACTAAAAGGATGGGTAGATTTAATCGCGTGGTTTGCACTTCGAGTCCAGTAGCGTAAAGGCTGCGGCTATCAACCCGCCCGCCATCGCCAATAACCAGTCGTCGCTATGCAGTGGGGCAAGGTGCAAAAACTTGGAAAGTGCAGGTGTTTGTATCAATAATAGCGATAATCCAATGGTGATCATGACAATGCACCATGCCATGCGTGAGCGAAGGCGGCTGAGCATGGCGGTTATACCTGCGCTGGCAATGGTCAGCGCAGCCAGTGCCATGGCGCGTGCATGCTCAACATCATAACCCGCACCCAGGCTGCGAACATACGCGAGCGTGACCACCAAGGTCACTGTCAAACCTACGAGAACAATCACAAACCATTGCCATTTGCTGAAAAACCGTAGTGCTTTTGAGCGTGATTGATTGGTCAGTTTTTCGCTTGCGGTTACCTCCTGGAATACCAGCAAGGCGGTGGGGTGAATGATTAATTCAAGCCAGACGATATGTACGGGCATATATAGCAATGGATATCCCGCCAGTGGAATGATGGCGGCGGTGAATACCAACGGTAAATGAATCATCAGCAGGTACTGAAAACTCAATTGCAAATTAGTGAATAGTTGCCGCCCTTCGGCAATAGCGCGCACAATGCTCTGGAAATTATCATCCAGCAATACGATCGCGGCTACCTCGCGCGCACTGCGCGTACCGCGCTGTCCCATGGCAATGCCGATATCGGCAGCTTGAAGTGCAGGTACATCATTGACGCCATCGCCAGTTACAGCAACGATATCACCGCCATTTTGCAACGTTTGCACCAGCAACAATTTTTGCGCAGGCACCGCGCGCGCAATGACATCGACATCATGCAATGCGTTTAATTCGCCTCGTTCCAGCAGTATTTGCAAATCATCCGCGATGATGGCCTTCGGCGTTCCTGCACCCAGGCCGATTTCCTTAGCGACCGCGAGTGCAGTTGCCGGATGATCGCCAGTTACCATGATGATGCGGATATGCGCATTGCGGCATTGGCGCACGGCTTCTTGCACGCCGTCACGGATGGGATCTTCGAACGCAAGGATGCCAGCAAAAATAAAATCACGATCCGGTTCACCCCCATGCCAGCTTTGGGTGTCCAGTGTTTGCCATGCGCAGGCGATCACTTTATGGCCGCTGTTGGCCAGGGTGTCGATGCGTGCCTGCCAATCGGTGAGCACTGTGTTATCCATTTTGCACCGCGCCAGCACTATCTCGGGAGCACCTTTGAGTGCAGCCAGTAAGGTGTTACTCAGGCGCACGATACCGGTTTCGCATTTACGATCTTCGGTAAACGGAAAGCTTTCTATTGGTATTGTATCGGGCTGGGCTGGCAGTTCACTGAGAATGGCCAGATCCATCGGATCTCCGGTTTCGTAGCGCGATGCCATAGCGGCTATTTCCAGTAATCGGGTTTCGTTGATACTTTTTGCTGGGAAACGATGCGAGAGCAGCAGTTGGCCTTCGGTCAGCGTACCGGTTTTATCTGAACAGATACAAGATACGCGACCGATGTTTTCAACCACAACGGCACGTCGCACCAATGCCTGGCGCTTGGCCAGACGATACACACCCACACCAAGAAAAAAAGTCAGCACAACCGGAAATTCTTCGGGCAAGGCGGCTACAGCCAGCGTTACTGCACTGAGCAAGGCATCCAGCAGGCCATGTCCTTGCTCCCAGCGTACCCACGACAATCCCAGGCAGATTACAGCAGCGACACCCAGCAGTATGGCGACCAGATTGTCCACTGCACTTTGTAGTGGCGTGCGTGCATGTGTGCCCTGCAGGGCCGAGCGGACGATTTCCCCATACAAGGTTTCTGCGCCGGTAAACAGGATGCGCACTTTGGCAGCACCTTTTAATAGGCGCGTACCCGCCAGCATCCAGGAATCGTTGTTGATACGGGCATCCAGCTCATTATGCGGCAGTGCGGAAATGGCCTGCTTATGAACCGGGTAAGCTTCCCCGGTCAGCAAGGATTCATCGCATAAGATGTTGTCACTGTATTCAATCAATCCATCGGCTGGACAAGACTCGCCGACACCCAGCAAAACCAGATCTCCCGGCACCAGTGCTGTGGCAACGATTTGCTGTTGCTGACCATTGCGTATTACGGTGGTCTGTGTGGTCAGGCAACTGCCCAAACCAGTCAATGATGCTTGTGTGCGTCGATGCAGATACGCATCCATGCCCAGAAAAGGAATCAGCGCTATTAGCAGAATGATGGCTTCAGTCAATTCGCCTACCAGCAAGAATAGTGAGCTGGTGCCGAGCAGAAACCATAGCATGGGGTCTTTGAGCGTTGTGCGCAGTATGTCCCACCAGTGAGTTTCCGGCATCTCAATAATTTGATTGCTGCCATACTGCTGCTGACGGCGCTGTATTCGCGCAGAATCGAGACCCTCTGTATGATTGCCAAGATCATCCAGGCGTTCTAAGGGAACAATGCGCGGCATGGGTTTGAGCGTTCTTTAATTAAGAAGATAAGATGGTTGCACATTGATTGGCTTGTTTACTGAGTTTAGCTGGTGGTTCAGGTCCATTCAAACTGTTCGAATACATTTATTTTTTTCTTTTCCCTAAAGAGAATGGCCTCTTAAAGACGGATCCCCTGATGGGAAATGAACTGATTGAGTAATATTCTATGCTCTAAAAGCATATACTTGTTCATAAAGTTGAGCTTGGTAGATCAGCGGAGTTCAACTTAATTTCAATATTGCCATCTAATGTTTCTCGTTGATAAGAGGGGAGGTGAGAAAATGGATCGTGTTGCCGGCGCTATTATGGGGGCTTTAATTGGCGATGCACTCGGTTTGGGGTGTCATTGGTACTATGACCTTGACGAAATGCGTAAGGATTATGGACCTTGGATTAATGGCTACACGACACCGAAACAAGGTCGCTACCATGACGGAATAAAGGCGGGCCAGCTATCTCAGAATGGATTGATTCTCACCATGCTGCTTCGATCAGTAGCCGAGCATGGAGAATACCGGGAAGAAGATTTCACCCGACGCTTGGACGAGGAATTATTTCCTTTATTAAATGGCACACCCGTATACGGGCCTGGCGGCTATACCAGTCAATCGATACGCGAGGCTTATCGCAGGCGGGTTGAACAAGGAAAGACATGGCGTGAAACGGGCGGTCATGCGGATACTACCGAAGCGGCCGAGCGTGCTATCGTTCTTGCCGCTCACTACGCGCAGCATCCAGGAAAGGTCGCGGAGGTAGTTTCGGGTAATTGTCTGTTGACACAAGCGGACGAAGCGATTATCGCGATGACGACTGCCTATAACATCGTGTTATCTCGTCTAATCGTGGGGGAAAAGCTAGCTCCGACCATTTCGGATACGCTCATGCAATTGGTTCAAAGTGGCGAATTGCCTTTCCACTCGGTCACCGGACGCAATCTGACTGCGCCTCAGCCTGGAGATCCCGATCCGCCTCGCGCTGGGCGTTTTTCTTCGCCGGATGCATTGCTGACCCCGGGTTATATCGCTCGTACCGCATTGGATCCAGATATACGCATCGAACCCGCTTGGAAGGTTTCCATCGTATACGGTATGCCGTGCGCTATTTATCATCAATTACCAGCCGCCTATTATCTTGCGGCACGTTTCTCGAATGATTTTGAATCCGCTGTATTGCATGCTATCAATGGCGGCGGGCAGAATATGTCGCGGGCGATGTTAACAGGTGCACTGGTGGGCGCGCAAGTAGGGCTTGAAGGTATTCCGAGACGTTTTCTGGATGGGCTTGAAAACGAGGAGGAATGGCTAGTGTTGAGTAAAAAAATCGGCGCAAGAATCTAGCGTGCAGCAATGCCTCTCAGTTAAGTTTGTTCATCCACAATCGTTTTGCCGTGACCTTTTGTCAAATACTTTTCTGACTGCATTTCCATCAAGCGAGAAATCGTGCGTTCAAATTCAAAACTGACATCGCTTCCGAGATAAAGTGATTGTGGAGGTGCAGCAGCTGAGCACAGAAATTTGACGCCATGTTCATAAAGCGCATCGATGAGAGTGACAAAGCGCTTGGCTTCATCATTGTTTTGCTCATTAAATTGTGGGATCGCGACTATGATGACGGTATGATAGGTTCTTGCAATGGCTAGATAATCTGCTGATCCGAGTGGATTTGCACACAGGCGCTTAAATGAAAAAACGGCAACACCGCGCGCGGCTTTTGGCACGAACAGCGTGCGCCCCTGCACCTTGAGTTCTTCACTGGGAACCTTTGCTCGGTCTTCCACGCGACGGTCGGTCAGGCGGAAGAAAGTGGCTGATAATTGCGCTGTGCTCTCCGAATTTATCGGGGAATAGTAGGTTTCTGCTCCCTTCAAGCGGTTATAGCGATAATCGTTTGGGCCATCGAGGGGAACAATTTTAAGTTTTTCTTTGATCTGCGCGATGAAAGGCAGAAAGCGCTGACGATTCAGACCATTTTTGTACAGATCATCGGGTGGTCGGTTGGATGTGGCAATCACAATGACACCCAAAGCAAACAATTCGGTGAATAACCGAGTCAGCACCATCGCATCGGCAATGTCTGTGACTTGCAATTCGTCAAAGCATAACAACGTCGATTCATTGGCGATTTGCCGTGCGATGAGCGGAATAGGATCCTCATCGTTGGCATTTTTGCCACGTTGCGCTCGCTTCTGCGCGGAAAGTTCATGTCGTTCCTTCAGCCGGGCATGGATATCCAGCATAAATTCATGAAAATGCGCGCGCCGCTTTGCTGTTATGGGTGCCACAGAAAAAAACAGATCCATCAACATCGATTTGCCGCGACCTACGCCGCCATACAGATAGATTCCCTTGCGCGCATATTGGGCCTTATTCGACCAACGTAGGAAACCCGCAGACCACCATTTTTTGAACGAAAATGAACTGCGTTGGCTGCCAATTTCTGGATAATCGATCAGTTCGCGATACAGTTGCTCCAATACCGCGACGGCTCTGGCCTGATCGGCATCAGGTTTGAGCTCGCCGATCTGGAGCAGTGCCTGATATTCGGCTTCCGGTCCGTTGTTTTTGGTGTCTTTTTGCATGGTTAATCGCCAAATCGCCTGTCTATCGGGCAGGCTTGTCAAAGGTTGCTTGTCCGGCAAGCCAGACTAAAATCAACACAGGCAGACCCAATAGTGCCGTGGTGATGAAAAAACTTTCATAACCATACGCATCTACAAACTGTCCGCTGAAACCGGCAATAAATTTAGGCAATAACAACATTACCGAGCTGAATAAGGCATATTGGGTAGCCGAGTAGGCGGAATTGGTCAAGCCGGATAAATAAGCAATGAATGCGCAGGACGCAATGCCGGCCGAAAGGTTATCAGCTGAGATGGTGAATATCAACCCGCTGACATCGTGGCCGCGCCCAGCCAGCCAAACGAACAGAAGGTTGGTGGCTGCCGATAGTACCGCGCCCAGAAACAGTGTGCGCATAATGCCAATTTTTGCTGTTAATACGCCTCCGATAGCAGCACCCACGATGGTCATGATGACGCCGTACACTTTGGAGATCGTGGCGACTTCATCTTTGCTATATCCCATATCCACATAAAAGGGATTGCTCATGACGCCCATGACCACGTCCGAAATGCGATAGATGGCGATCAACGACAGGATGAGTAACGCTTGTCGTCCATGGCGCACGATAAAATCCCTGAAAGGTGCGATCAGTGCCCCGTACAGCCAAATCAATAAGCGCTTGAGTTGCGAATTGAGATGCCATCTGGCAATGGCAAGCTCCGCGATTTTTTCATTGTCTGAAACGAGCTGACTGTAGGCAACTTCAGGCTCACGGATCATCAGTGTTGTCAGGATGCCGATCGCCATGCTGGCGGCCATTATTAAATAAGCGAAGCGCCATGGCAAATGCTCGTAAGT
>JAMXAE010000165.1 GCA_024281695.1 Nitrosomonas sp.
TATCACTATTCTTACTCGGTGGTACGCGGTTGTGATCGCATTGTGCCTGTAGATATCTACGTTCCCGGTTGTCCTCCCACTGCGGAAGCGCTGTTGTACGGTATTATTCAATTACAAAATAAAATTAATCGAACTAACACGATTGCACGGTAATTTGTATGCCTACTGCTCATCAAGAAATTCTTACGGAAGCATTGCAAAACATACTTGGGGATAAAATAATCCACTTGCAAGCGCAATATGGAGAGCTAACTATCACTATAAGCGCAAACGACAACTTTACTGTAGGTAGAACATTGCGGGATGATCCTGCATTAAAGTTTGATACGTTGATAGATTTGTGCGGGATTGATTATTTTACTTATGGCGAGGAATTATCAATCAAACATAACTTACGCGGTAAACGTTTTGGAGTTATTTATCACTTACTTTCAGTAGAAAAAAACCAAAGGCTGCGAGTACGGGTTTTAGCGGAAGATGATGAATTACCTGCGGTCGATTCGGTTACTGACATTTGGCCTGTTGCCAATTGGTTTGAGCGCGAAGCATTCGATCTTTACGGGATTGTCTTTACTGGACATCCTGATTTGCGGCGTATTCTGACAGACTATGGTTTTATAGGAAATCCATTTCGTAAAGATTTTCCAATTACCGGCTATGTTGAGATGCGCTACGATGCTGAGCAAAAGCGTGTCGTTTATCAACCTGTCAGTATTGAACCACGTGAAATTACACCGCTTGTTATTCGTGAAGAGCATTACGGAGATTGTGAGTCGTAAGGCTGATATTAATCATCGTTTTTTTTGCATTTTCTGAGATAAGAATTATTCGAAGTAACTTATGGCTGAGATACGTAATTACACCATGAATTTTGGTCCGCAACATCCGGCAGCGCACGGTGTGTTGCGATTGGTGCTGGAATTGGATGGGGAAGTTGTACGTCGGGCGGATCCGCACATTGGATTATTGCATCGTGCAACGGAGAAGTTGGCGGAAAATAAAACATATCTTCAATCTGTTCCTTATATGGATCGCTTGGACTATGTCTCCATGATGGTCAACGAGCATGCTTACGTAATGGCCATTGAAAAACTGCTGCAAATTGAAGTACCCATCAGAGCACAGTATATAAGGGTAATGTTTGACGAAATTACCCGTATTCTCAATCATTTATTGTGGATTGGCGCGCATGCTCTGGACGTGGGGGCTATGACGATGTTCTTGTATGCTTTCCGGGAAAGGGAAGATTTGATGGATTGCTACGAGGCCGTCTCCGGCGCCAGATTACATGCTGCCTATTACAGACCCGGCGGTGTGTATCGTGATTTGCCTGACACGATGCCGAAATATGAACCTTCAAAAATTCACAACGAAAAAGAGACACGTGCAAGAAATGCGAATAGGGAAGGCTCTTTATTAGATTTTATCGAAGATTTTACCAATCGCTTTCCAATTTATGTTGATGAGTACGAAACACTACTCACCGATAACAGGATATGGAAGCAGCGGCTGGTCGATATCGGCATAGTTTCTCCTGAGCGCGCAAAGGCATTAGGTTTTACCGGGCCGATGTTGCGTGGCTCCGGCGTTGAATGGGACTTGAGGAAGAAACAGCCTTACGAAGTTTATGATCGATTAGATTTCGATATACCTGTCGGCGTGAACGGTGATTGCTATGACCGGTATTTGGTACGCATGGAGGAGTTTCGCCAATCCAATCGTATCATCAAGCAATGCGTTGAATGGTTGCGAAAAAATCCAGGTCCAGTTATTACCGATAATCATAAAGTGGCACCACCTTCACGAGTGGGCATGAAACAGAATATGGAAGAAATGATTCATCATTTCAAGTTGTTTACAGAAGGGTTTCATGTTCCGCCTGGGGAAGCTTATGTGGCAGTTGAGCATCCGAAAGGTGAGTTTGGTATTTATTTGGTTTCCAATGGTGCGAATAAACCTTATCGATTGAAAATACGCGCGCCCGGATTTGCACATTTGGCTGCTCTCGACGAAATGTCGCGCGGGCATATGATTTCTGACGTGGTGGCTATCATTGGCACACAAGATATTGTATTTGGTGAGATAGATAGATAACGATGTTAAGCGCTGAATCCCTAAAAAAAATAGATCGAGAGATCGCTAAATACCCGGAGAATCAAAAGCAATCGGCAGTGATGTCGGCACTCGCGATCGCTCAAGATGAAAAGGGCTGGTTAGCCAATGAAACGATGAATTTCGTTGCAGAATATCTAGGCATGCCGCCCATCGCGGTATATGAAGTGGCTACTTTTTATAATATGTATAATTTGGAGCCCGTCGGTAAATACAAAATAACGGTATGCACTAATTTGCCTTGTGCGCTTTCTGGCAGTAACGATACGGCAGCTTATTTAAAGCAAAAGCTTGGCATTGATTTTAATCAAACTACGCCTGATGGAAAGTTCACGCTAAAAGAAGGCGAGTGCTTCGGAGCGTGCGGTGATGCACCTGTTCTATTAATAAATAATAGACGTATGTGTAGCTTCATGTCTAATGAAATGGTCGATAAGCTACTGGAGGAACTGAGTAAATGAACCAGTATCCACAGACACTGATGAATGACGTAGATTCAACCGATCCTGATAATTGGCGGCTTAGGAGCTATGAAAAACGGGAAGGCTATGCAGCACTGAGAAAAATTCTAGCAAAAAAGATTGCGCCGGAAGAAATTATTGATGAAGTAAAGAAATCTGCGTTGCGGGGACGTGGCGGTGCAGGATTTCCTACGGGCTTAAAGTGGAGTTTCATGCCCAAAGGTTATGAAGGCGACAAATATATCGTTTGTAATTCCGATGAAGGTGAGCCGGGAACATTCAAAGATCGCGATATTTTACGCTATAACCCGCATCTATTGATCGAAGGCATGATCATAGCCGCTTACGCGATGGGTGTTAAGGCCGGATATAATTATATCCATGGTGAAATTTGGGAAACCTATGAGCGTGTGGAAGAGGCGGTAGAAGAGGCACGCAAAGCTGGTTATCTTGGCAATAATATTCTAGGTTCATCCTTTAGTTTTCAGCTATATAACCATCATGGCTATGGCGCATATATCTGTGGTGAAGAAACCGCATTGTTGGAATCAATTGAAGGGAAAAAAGGCCAACCACGTTTCAAACCGCCTTTCCCGGCAAATTTCGGTCTTTATGGAAAGCCAACAACCATTAATAATACGGAAACTTTTGCTTCCGTACCGTGGATAATTCGAAATGGCGGAGAAAAATATCTTCAGCTCGGAAAGCCTAACAATGGCGGAACAAAACTATTTTCTGTTTCGGGGCATGTTAATAAACCGGGAAATTATGAAATACCTCTTGGAACGCCATTTGCAACATTACTGGAAATGGCGGGTGGTATGCGCGGCGGACGGAAATTAAAGGGCTGCATTCCCGGTGGTTCATCAATGCCTGTATTGCCTGGTGACATTATGATGCAGACTGATATGGATTACGATTCTATTGCAAAAGCAGGCTCCATGCTGGGTTCCGGTGCAGTAATCATTATGGATGAAACGACGTGTATGGTTCGAGCATTAGAGCGCCTGTCCTATTTTTATTTTGAGGAATCCTGCGGACAATGCACGCCGTGCCGTGAAGGAACCGGGTGGCTTTATCGGATAGTTCATCGTATTGAGCATGGTAAAGGACGGATTGAAGACTTGGAGTTGCTGGATAATATTGCCGATAATATACAAGGAAGAACAATTTGTGCTTTAGGGGATGCCGCTGCAATGCCTGTCCGTGCGATGATTCAACATTTTCGCGACGAATTTGCTTACCATATTGAACATAAGAAGTGCATGGTATAGCAAATTAACTGTTTAATAGTTAACTAAAAATTAAGTAACTTAACTTAAGTATTCTAGCCGATGGTCAATATAGAAATCGACGGTAAGCAAGTATCTGTACCCAAAGGTAGCACCATTATGGATGGTGCTAAGCAGATTGGTGTTTATATTCCACATTTTTGCTATCACAAGAAGTTATCGATTGCCGCCAATTGCCGCATGTGCTTGGTACAAGTCGAAAAGGCACCTAAGCCATTGCCCGCTTGTGCAACCCCGGTCATGGATGGAATGAAGGTATATACACATTCGCAGCAAGCCATAACGGCTCAGAAAGGCGTGATGGAATTTTTGCTGATTAACCATCCATTGGACTGTCCAATTTGTGATCAAGGCGGCGAATGCCAGTTACAGGATTTGGCGGTTGGTTACGGATCAAGTGGATCTCGCTATGCAGAAGCAAAACGGGTGGTAGTCAATAAGAATCTGGGGCCGTTGATATCAACGGATATGACAAGATGCATTCACTGCACGCGGTGTGTTCGATTTGGCCAGGAAATTGCTGGTATTATGGAACTCGGAATGGCTGGTCGTGGAGAGCATTCTGAAATTCTTTCGTTTGTTGGCAAAACTGTAGATTCGGAATTATCAGGCAATGTCATTGATCTTTGCCCTGTTGGAGCATTGGTTAGTAAACCTTTTCGTTATTCAGCGCGTACGTGGGAATTGTCGCGTAGAAAATCCATTAGCCCTCACTGTGGACTTGGTTCGAATCTAGTCGTGCAAATCAAACAAAATCGCGTCATGCGAGTCTTACCTCGTGACAATGAGTCAATCAATGAATGCTGGTTATCGGATAAGGATCGGTTTTCCTATGAAGGATTAAATTCGGAAGATCGCTTGACGAAACCAATGATCAGGCACGGTAACGATTGGATTGAGTGTGGATGGCAGGAAGCACTTGAATTTACAGCCAACACATTACAGTCAATTAAGCAAAAACATGGCGCAAAAAGTATTGCAGCCCTTGGTTCGGCGCACAGCACTACCGAAGAATTGTATTTATTGCAGAGATTGTTGCGTGCTCTGGGAAGCGGAAATGTTGATCATCGCCTACGTCAATCCGACTTTCGTGCGGATAAGCAATTAAAAGGCATTCCATGGTTGGGTACCAGCATCGCTGAAATATCTCAATTAAAATCAGTACTTATCATCGGCAGCACTTTACGCAAAGATCATCCATTGATTGCGCAGCGATTGCGCCAAGCGGTTAAAAGTGGAATGAAGCTTAATATCGTTAATCCGGTTGATGACGATTTGTTGGTGAAAGTGACAAACAAAGCGATCGTTGCTCCCGATGCCATGGTCAAGGCATTGGCAGAAATACTTAAGGCGGTTGTCGAAATTAAAGCTGTAGCACCAGAGCATGAAATAAATCAACTTATTGATTCAATAGGAATTTCTGCGTCTGAAAATGGATCAGCCATCGCAGCGAGTTTAATTGAGAATCAACCTGCTGCTATATATTTGGGCAATCTTGCACAACATCATCCTGATTATTCAAGGATAAATTTGCTTGCAGGATTGATCGCACAAGTTGCTGGAACAAGTTATGGCAACTTGGGCGAAGCGGCAAATAGTGTAGGAGCTTATCTGGCGGGCGCAATACCTGAAATCGGCTTGTTATCGATTTCTGAAAAATTCGAGCTAACGGATTCCGGCCTGAATGCAGCCCAAATGCTAGGATTTACCGATGATTCGATGAATGAGGGCTGCAACGCTTTTATTTTGATGAATATAGAGCCTGAATTTGATACTTACAATTCGCAGCAAGCGTTGAAAACACTGTTATCGAGTGAATTTGTCGTGTCGCTAAGTGCTTATAGAGGTAACGCCCAGAAATACGCACATGTATTACTGCCAATAACTCCTTTTACTGAGACGTCGGGCACTTATGTAAATACAGAAGGTACAATTCAAAGTTTTAATGGTGTGGTATCGGCATTAGGTGATGCTAGACCAGCCTGGAAAGTATTACGTGTGCTAGCTAATCTGCTTGGTTTGGAAAAATTTGATTATGAAACGCCAGAACAAATAAGGGCGGAAATTTTTCCTGATGGTATGGGAATCGATCTATATCTCGATAATAGTTTAAAAACCATAGATTCTTCGATCAGCATCATCGAACAACAAAGCATACAGCGTATCGGAGAAGTACCTATCTATCAGGCGGATCCGATTGTTCGGCGTGCGGAATCGCTACAAGCAACACAAGATGCTTTGCCGCCAAAGGCATGGATGACTTCTTCATTGTTGGAGATTCTTGGTGTTACGGCTGGTGATCAAGTAAGAATTAAGCAAGGCGATGGCGTAGTGCAATTGGAAGCAGCGCAAGATGATAAGTTACCGGCCAATTGTGTGCGTATTGCAAGTGCTCATCCTCGCACAATCGGCTTGGGCGCAATGTTTGGCAAGATAATCATAGAGAAACTGTAATGATGACGGTTGGAGCTAATTGATGGGGTATTTTCAACAGCAATTTATCGATCTATTGGGGACGGAATGGGGAACGATGCTGTACGCACTCGCTTCAAATATGACGTTCATCTTTGCCATCGTTGTTCCATTACTGTTGGGCGTTGCTTATTTAACTTTTGCTGAACGCAAGATCATTGCGTATATGCAAATTCGTGTTGGTCCGAATAGAGTAACTTTTTTTGGAATTCCATGGTTGCGTGGATGGGGGCAGCCTATTGCTGATGCTGTCAAAGCCATCATGAAGGAAATTGTCATTCCTACTGGCGCTAATAAATTCCTCTTTATTCTGGCACCGGTATTAACCATTATGCCAGCACTTGCCGCATGGGCTGTCATTCCTTTTT
>JAMXAE010000166.1 GCA_024281695.1 Nitrosomonas sp.
CATAGTAATCGCGCTTACTCATATTGATTTCCTGCTACCGGAATAAAATTGATAATGCTCTATAAAAAAATGTCTCTAATCTCAAATAAACACTAAAACGCAGAGCACGCGGAAGAGATTTCCTTGTTCTCTTCATGCGTCTCTGCGTTTAGATAGCGCTAATAATAATTATTTTTTGTTTTTGACTTCTTCAAACTCTGCATCGACGACTTCCCCTTCAACTGGTTTTTCCTGTTGACCGGATGAAGATCCGGCTGCACCAGGTTGAGCTTGCTGATCTGGCTGATCTTTCTGTTGATACATCTTCTCTGCCAGCTTATGAGCGGCTTCCGTCAACGCCTGAGTTTTTGCATCAATATCTTCTTTTTTATCCGTTTTGAGTACATCTTCCGCATCTTTCAATGCAGCTTCAATCTTAGATTTCTCATCACTGCTGAGTTCATCACCATGTTCTTTCAGGGATTTCTTGACCGAATGAATCATGGCATCGCACTGGTTACGACTGGAAATTAATTCCAATGCTTTATGATCTTCTTCCGCATGCGCCTCTGCATCTTTGACCATACGATCCACTTCTTCATCGGACAAGCCAGAACTTGCCTGAATTTTGATCTTGTTTTCCTTGCCAGTCGCTTTGTCTTTTGCGGATACATGCAAAATACCATTCGCGTCAATATCAAAGGTTACTTCGATTTGAGGCATTCCACGTGGAGCAGGTGGAATATCGCTCAGATTAAACTGTCCCAGGCTTTTATTTCCCGATGCCATTTCACGTTCACCCTGCAGTACATGGATAGTCACCGCGGTTTGATTCTCTTCAGCGGTAGAAAACACCTGCTGTGCTTTGGTCGGGATAGTGGTATTTTTCTGGATAAGCTTCGTCATCACACCACCCAACGTTTCGATCCCTAACGACAGAGGGGTAACATCCAGCAACAACACATCCTTCACATCACCTTGCAATACACCACCTTGAATCGCTGCACCGACAGCCACTGCTTCATCCGGATTCACGTCTTTGCGAGGCTCTTTGCCGAATATTTCCTTAACTTTCTCCTGTACTTTGGGCATGCGTGTTTGCCCGCCCACCAGAATCACATCATCAATGTCAGAAGCAGATAAACCGGCATCTTTTATCGCGGTACGGCAAGGGCCAACTGTACGCTCAATTAGTTCCTCCACCAAACTTTCCAGTTTTGCACGCGTTATTTTGACCGCCAAATGCTTAGGTCCGGAAGCATCTGCTGTGATGTACGGCAAATTTACTTCTGTTTGTTGACTGGATGACAGCTCGATTTTGGTTTTTTCTGCAGCATCTTTTAAGCGCTGCAATGCCAACATATCTTTCTTCAGATCAATACCGCTTTCTTTCTTGAATTCATCCACCAGGTATTCGATCACACGTGAATCAAAATCCTCACCACCGAGGAAAGTGTCACCGTTCGTAGCCAGTACTTCAAACTGGTGTTCGCCTTCAATTTCAGCGATTTCAATGATGGAAATATCAAACGTGCCGCCACCCAAGTCATACACGGCAATTTTGCGATCGCCTTCTTTTTTGTCCATACCAAAAGCCAAAGCTGCAGCCGTTGGTTCATTGATAATCCGTTTTACCTCCAATCCAGCGATACGTCCGGCATCTTTGGTCGCTTGACGTTGTGAATCGTTGAAGTAGGCAGGTACCGTGATAACCGCCTCAGCCACGGATTCACCCAGATAATCCTCGGCTGTTTTCTTCATTTTCATCAGCACTTGCGCAGAAACTTCCGGTGGGGCAATTTTCTTGCCACGCACTTCCACCCACGCGTCATTGTTATCCGCTTTGATAATGCTGTACGGCACCATTTTGATATCGCGCTGCACCATATCCTCATCAAAACGACGCCCGATGAGACGTTTCACTGCAAACAAAGTGTTCTTAGGATTAGTAATTGCCTGTCGTTTGGCTGAAGCACCTACCAACACCTCGTTTTCCTCAGTATAGGCAACGATAGAAGGCGTCGTCCGTGTACCTTCCAAGTTTTCAATGACTTTGGGCTTCCCGTTTTCCATAACGGATACACAAGAGTTGGTGGTACCCAGATCGATACCGATAATTTTTGCCATATTTAGATCCTTTTAAAGATTAATTCTGTAAATCAACTAAGCTGAGAATGGAGATACTTAGGAAAAATTCAAGTGTTTTGTGCTTTTGAAACCGAAACCAGCGCTGGGCGAATAATCCGTTCATGTAGCTTGTAGCCTTTTTGCATGACCTGAACCACCGTGTTGGGGGCCAATTCCGAATCAACGGTACATATTGCTTGGTGTTGGTGCGGATCGAATTTCTCTCCTTTAGGATCAATCACCTTAATACTGAATTTATCAAACACATTGATCAATTGCTTTTGCGTTAATTCCATGCCATTTTTAAAATTTTCTACACTGGCATTTTCAACTGCCAGAGCTGCTTCCAGACTATCGATCACTGTTATTAGTTCGCTAGAAAAACTCTCGATCGCATATTTATGCGCATTGGCAACATCAGCTTGAGCACGTTTACGAATATTCTCTGTTTCCGCTTTGGCTCTTATCCAGGCATCATGGTGTTCGGCTGCTTTTACCTCAGCTTCTTTCAATAAATGTTCCAGACTGGCTTGTGAATCTATTTTTTCTTCAGTTTGAATGGTTGCATCACTACTTATTCCAGGTATTTTGATTTCATCTTTAGCAACTGCGGTTTCCGCCTGGTTAACTTCTGGATTGCGTGTATTTTCTGGACTCTGCATCGTACCTCCTAGTAACTATCCGAATGATATTGGGGTTGCGTTTATGAATTTCAAGTATTCGGTGAGAAATTCTTTATCGCCAATCTAAGTTGAGCATATCTACATTACAGATCAGTTGATTAATTAATTATTTCGTTAGTTATTTTCTATTCTTTTGGCCAAGATACTCGCTTTGCCGAGATAATTGTGTGGGGTCATTGCCAGAAGGCGATTTTTTGCTTCTTCGGGAATATCCAAATCAGTAATAAAGTGATGTAGTGTTACTTGGGTAATGCCATCTTTGCCACGCGTCAATGCTTTCAGTTGCTCATAAGGATTGGCAATGCCATAACGCCGCATAACGGTCTGGATCGGCTCGGCCAGAACTTCCCAGGTATTATCCAAATCGATGAATAACTGAGCAGGATTAACATCCAGCTTATTGAGTCCTTTCACACAGGAATCGTAGGCCAGAAGCGTATGCCCTAATGCAACACCCATATTGCGCAACACAGTGGAATCGGTCAGATCGCGCTGCCAACGGGATATTGGCAATTTTTCACTGAAATGACGCAATAGCGCATTGGCAATGCCTAAATTACCTTCTGAATTTTCAAAATCGATAGGATTCACCTTATGCGGCATGGTCGATGAACCCACTTCATTGGCTTTGGTCTTCTGCTTGAAATAACCCAGTGAAATATATCCCCAGATATCGCGATTAAGATCCAGCAAGATAGTGTTGATTCTTGCATAAGCATCGAACAGCTCTGCGATCGTGTCGTGCGGTTCAATCTGAGTGGTATAGGGATTAAGCTCCAATCCCAAGTTCTGAACAAATGATCGTGCAAACTGTTCCCAATCGAGATCTGGATACGCAGACAGATGTGCATTGTAATTACCCACCGCACCGTTAATCTTACCCAATATGGCAACGGCGACCAGTTGTTGTTTACCCCGTTGCAGGCGATAAGCCACATTAGACACTTCTTTACCTAAGGTAGTCGGAGTCGCCGGTTGACCATGCGTACGCGCAAGCATGGGTACATCGGCTAATTGATGCGCCAACTCAACCAATCTGGCAATGATCTTGTCAAGCGCTGGCAACATGATTTGCTCCAGGCTTGATTTCAGCATCAGACCATGCGACAGGTTATTGATATCCTCAGAGGTACACGCAAAATGGATAAACTCAGCGGCATTCGCAATCTCAACATTATCCAGTAGTGTCTGCTTTAACCAATATTCGATTGCCTTCACATCGTGATTCGTAATCGCTTCGATGGATTTGATCGCCTCCCCGTCAGAAACTGAAAAATCAGCCACTAGCTGATCAAGCCGAGTATTCGTTTCTGCTGAAAACGGTGGAATCTCCACAATCCCTGGCTCATGGCTCAACGCCTTCAACCATGCGATTTCAACCTGAACACGATAACGGATCAAAGCAAATTCACTGAAATAAAACCGCAGCGGTTCAACTTTAACGTAATAACGACCATCCAGGGGAGATAGCGCGGTAATAGCAGAGAAATTCATGATGAGATCAATGTTTTGGGAAGCCTATATTTTAACACGCTCACTCAGCATTCATCGCGCCAAATACAACGCTTGCCAGGATTAATCAACCTGTTCACACCGATGTATTTACATATCGGGAATATTTTGGCTGACTAGAAGACTCAAGAACTTACAGCAACTGATTTGCCAAATTAGCCAGATTAGATCGTTCACCCTTTTCCAATCGCACATGCGCATAAATATCATGATGTTTGATTTTGTCGATGAGGTAAGATAATCCATTACTCTGCGAATCAAGATAAGGGGTATCGATTTGGTAGATATCGCCGGTAAAAATGATCTTGGTATTTTCACCGGCGCGCGTGATGATGGTCTTGACTTCATGGGGCGTCAGATTCTGTGCTTCATCCACAATAAAAAAGACATTTGAAATGCTGCGCCCGCGAATATATGCCAATGGGGTAATTTTCAGCTTTTCCTGCTCGACCGCATCGGTAATTTTTTTATACTCCTTGTCTTTTTCATTGAACAGACTTTTAATGAATTTCAGGTTATCCCATAGCGGCTCCATATATGGATTGAGCTTTGAGATGATATCTCCCGGCAGAAAACCAATATCTTTATTGCTCAGCGGTACGATTGGGCGCCCCAGATAAATCTGTTTGAAATGTCTTTTCTGGTCCAACGCACCCGCCAGTGCCAGCAATGTTTTTCCTGTCCCTGCGACACCCTGCAAAGTTACCAGTTTTATGTGCGGATGAGTAATCGCATGCAAAGCAAAAACCTGCTCGGCGTTTCTTGGTGCGATCCGATAGGCAGATTTCTTTTCGATGCGCTCGATTCTTTGCGTTACAGGATTATAAAATACCAATACAGAGGTTCGCGAGTTCTTCAAGATAAAATAATGATTAGGAATGGGTTCGTGTATACCGACTTCTTCTGGCATGCAGAAATCATGGGTATAAATGCTGTCAATGACTTCTTTCGTCAATCCTTCGATCACCGTCTTGCCGGTATATAGAGATTCCAGGTCTTTGATTTTTCCGGTTTTAAAATCTTCTGCTGCGATATTCAGCGACTTCGCCTTGAGTCGTAAATTAATATCCTTGGTCACCAGGATAATCTTGTTTTTTGGATATTCCTTAATCAATGAAATGACTGCATTCAAAATGCGATGGTCGGCGTTATTTTCTCCAAATATTTGGATCGCATCCAATCCATTGGTCCGCTCCTGCATTACTACTCTAAACCGGCCATGGTTCGGCTGATCGATGGGAATCCATTTTTGCAACGAATGATTTGCCGAGAGTTTATCCATGATACGGATAAACTCTCTGGTCTCAAAATTCTTAGTATCATTGCCCTTCTTAAAATGATCCAGTTCTTCAAGTACAGTGATCGGAATGGCTACGTCATTGTCTTCAAAGCTATAAATGGCGCTGTGGTTGTATAGGATAACTGAAGTATCGAGCACATAGATCTTCTTTTGTTTTCTGGGCATGATGTACTGATGGATTGTATAAAAACCCATGCTAGTCATGAATTATGACAACATCGTGTCAATCCCGCGAAAGAATCCCGGTAACAAAACTAAATAGCTCTGCCATGAATGCCGTTGATGTAAAATTTTTCAATGCAAAAAACACAGTACACACTTCTTGCTAGAGCATTCCAATACGAAGCGTAATAAATACGCGCTTAATCGTGACAATTAACTCGATTTGAAGGTATTAAACTCCGCCTTCATGAAAATGTAACATCCCTAAGCTATAGTCACGGTCAAGCTAGTTTCAGTGAAGCAACAGAATCAGTGATGTAGGGAGTCAAAATTAAGGAATTGATAATGAAATTAAAATACTTGCCTGCTTTCTTAGATAACAAAGAATCCTATGATGATACTTTCATAACGCCAGAAATTTCCGGAACTCAGGAAGCAAATCATAAGATTCGGGAAATCGGCCAACTGAGGCGTGCGAAGATGCATATATCGTGCCTTATCGATGATTTGGATATTCAGCACGCATTGACACCTACTCTGCGAGAATTACTAGAGGCCAGCCTTACTTTACGAACCACCAGCACTAAGATTCTTGCTGCTTACTTAAAACGCTCTCCCGCAACTATTCGAACTGAATTTCTAAAAATTCTCTCAATATTGGGAGAACGTGGCAAGCACCTCAGTGTTTGATAATTCAATCAGTGTTTATTGGACCTACACTAGAATTTGAAGAAAGCATCATTTATTCCATCAATACTCCATCCCAAATACCCGGTAAAACTAAAATTACTCAAACGGACACAATAAGTTAGCATTCTAGATGTATAACGCCGTGCATGCTGATTTTGGTTA
>JAMXAE010000167.1 GCA_024281695.1 Nitrosomonas sp.
CAATTAACCTGCTCCACGGAACCACTGCCCCCATCTCTTCCAGAAACTTTTCTCGCCTCGTCCTTTTCGGCTTCACCTCATACTCGTTTGCTCCAAAGCTCACTTGCTTCATCGTCACCGCCATTGTGGGTTAATCCTTAGCATCATTATAAATCATGCAGAAACTTGTTCAGAGTTTCCCTAGAATCTGTTGACGTTTTGAGGTAAGTATTTAATAGGTAGAAACAAACTCGTAATATTGGGGTTCCCATACCACCAACAAAACGAGTTTGCGATGCCTCGATTGATGCTCAATGATGAGTTCTGGTCAAAGCTGGAGAAGATTCTGCTTCAAGAAGCGATTTATAACAAGCGCAATCTGCGCATGACAGTAGAAGGTATGCTGTATCGAATGCGGGTTGGCTGCCCGTGGCGAGACTTGCCTGAGGCATTTGGAAGCTGGAATTCCATCTACAAAAGATTCAATGCGTGGTCATTAAGCAGCAAATGGTTAAGGATTTTCAAGACGTTGTCTATTGATCCGGATTGTGAATGGGAATTTATTGATGGCAGCTATGTTAAAGCGCACCAGCATAGTGCAGGCGCAGCGGACAAGGGACCACAGGCGATCGGGAAAAGCCGCGCAGGCAAAATACTACAAAGATTCACCTGGTGGTTGATAGTTATGGTTTACCAGCCGATTTTGAAATCACCGGTGGAGAAGTCAATGACTGTTTTATAGCACCTGATTTGATTGCTAAACTGCCTGACGCGAAAGCGATTGTTGCGGACAAAGGCTATGACAGCGAATGTATACGAGAACAGATAACGAAGAAAGGAGCTCGAGCTGTGATACCGAGAAAGCGCAGCTCGTTGAAGGGAAACGCAGATATGGATTGGGGTTTGTATAGATACCGACATTTGGTGGAAAATGCTTTTGCCCGGCTAAAGCAGTATCGGGCAGTAGCGACAGGATACGACAAACTCAAGAGAAATTTTGAGAGTATGGTAGCTATGGCATGTGGGTATCTGTGGCTACCTATGTGAAATGTCAACAGACTCTAGGAAAAACAATAAATTGTCAGCTGTATTGGCGAGCATGATTTAAATCTGGGGTTCTAAGATTAAAATAAATATCACAGCAAACGAAAAAGAATCATAGCTGCTACCAAATTGTGGCTGGAGCGAGTCGTCATTGGCCTTAATCTATGTCTGTTTGCTAAGGTTGTTCACGTGAAGAACCAGATCAGTTATGTAGTGAGCAGTGCAACAACATAGGAAGATTTGCTAAGAGACCTTATGCGAGAACTGGAGATGTTAGCTGAAACGCCAGCAATAAGTATCGAAACGACCTTGCTTGTCATCCTTATGTACTCACTCATTTTGTCGACTACAACGATTTTCTCAATGTGGTTGATGCAGTGTTGAAAGACATGAATATGAAAAATGTGTTACAAGTGGCCAGCTTTCACCCACAGTATCAATTTGCCAAAATGCAGCCTGACGATATAGAAAACTACACCAATCGATCACCGTATTCCATGATGCACATGCTACGCGAAGCCAGCGTTGTGCAAGCGGTGTCGGCTTTTCTCGAAGCCGAAAAAATATTCGACAAGAACATTCAGATTCTGTGTCGTTTGGGTCACTCAGGCTGGAATGACTTAGGACTGGTTAAGGTCAGTTCTCCCGTGGAAGATGAATTAATTCGTAGAGAACCTTAACAATGACAGCGCTAAGTTTCTCTTTACTGACCCCAGATTGTGTCATGAATGCATTGGATAGTTTGGGCTGTCGCAGCGACGGATGTCTGTTAGCACTTAACAGCTATGAGAATCGTGTTTATCAGGTCGGTATGGAAGAGGGTTTGCCGCTAATAGCAAAATTCTATCGGCCGGAGCGTTGGACCGATGAAGCCATTCTTGAAGAACATGACTTTGTGCAGGAATTGGTCGAGCATGAAATTCCTGTGGTATCCGCGTTGGTGATGGGTGGAAAAACACTTCACACTTTTGAAGGGTTTCGCTTTGCCATTTTCCCCAAACACGGTGGACGTGCGCCTGAATTTGAAGATCGAAACACATTGGAATGGATGGGGCGCTTTCTTGGCCGCATTCATGCCATTGGGGCACTCAAGCCATTTCAGCACCGTCCCACACTGGACATAGTGAGTTTCGGCGTAGCATCACTTGATTATTTATTGAAAAATAATTTTATTCCAACTGATCTGGATGTAGCCTATTCTAGCGTAGCAGAGCAGGCACTAATCGGTGTGCGTCATTGCTTTGAGCGTGCCGGCAGTAATGTAAAAGCACTGCGTTTACATGGCGATTGCCATGCAGGCAATGTATTGTGGACGGATAGCGGTCCGCACTTCGTGGATTTTGACGATAGTCGTATGGGACCTGCCGTGCAAGATTTGTGGATGTTATTGTCGGGCGAGCGGACTGACATGGTACGTCAGTTGAATGACGTGTTGGCAGGGTATGAAGATTTTTACGATTTTGATTTACATGAGTTGCATTTGCTAGAAGCTTTACGCACCTTACGCCTGATCCATTATTCCGCTTGGCTCGCACAGCGTTGGGACGATCCAGCCTTCAAGCAAGCTTTTCCGTGGTTTAATACTCAATCTTATTGGCAAGAGCGCATTCTGGAATTGCGCGAGCAGATTGCGTTGATGGACGAATCGCCGTTATGGTCGATTTGATTAATATGTACGAGAATAATAACGAATAGGGATTGCAATTGATTAGACTCTCCCCAGAATTGTGAGAGATAAAAGGTAAAGACAAATGCCCTCAAAAATTATCCGCAGTGTTTATCAAAGCTAGAGCCTCACATGGATTCTGTTTTGAATATCGCGCGACACTTATTATCGCCAAATGTACTGTGCAGAAAGACCAATGAAATTAATGATCTGACTCGTATCCTGCACTAATCGTGTACCATCGGCATAGATCCAATGATTCCACGTCCATTCATTGGTTTTAAACCGATTCAGGATATAATCCAGATACAAATTGAAGTTTTTGCGCACAGCATATCTTGCAAATAATCTTATATTACTGAGTTCAGTTGAGATATCGGGTACTGAATAAGTCGCCGGATCGTTTGTTTTCTGCTTGAACTTATCAGTGATAAAAGATTGGGATACACTTGCTCCAACTTCTAGCTTCTCAGTGGGCTTTCCATTGATATCGACTCCAAATGAAGTGCCAGTATTCTGCAGATTAGCAGACCAAATTTCACGTGAACCGTTAGCAGGGCTCCAATTCCTTGAAGCTTGATCAATAAAAGTTTCATTGCGTGAGAACCATGCGACTGTTTGCAGATTTTCAGAGATTGTATAGGCTGCATCCAATGAATAATTTCTTGCAGAGCCATTTCGCAATCCCAGGTCCGAGCTATTACGATGCCCATAATTATCGAATGATTCGTCCACCATCAATTGCAGCGACAAGGGTTCAATGGGCTCCCAGTTAAGCGATAAACGCATTTTGTCCCGGTTACGGTCAGAAAGATTAAGGGGTGCAATCAAGTTGAGATATGGTTCGCCTGTTGCAGTCATCGTCGAGATAAAAGGCGATCCAAATCGATTGCTATGTATATAGGCTATCGATCCTGTCAGGGTATCGGCCAAAGCACGCCGAATTTCCGCCCGATAAGAAATTTCATCTGTTCTGGCTCGATGGCCAACAAAAGTCGGTTGCCAACGACGATCCCAATGTTCATAATCAATGCCGCCGATCAAACGAAAATTCATTGGCAACGAGTAATTGGCTTCAAGTTTACTAGTCAACGTACTAAATGAACGCGGATGATTGAATCCGCTCCAACGGTTCCCATTGAAATCTAACTGTCCTGCCATAGGGTTGTATAAAAGTACGGGCGTATTATCATCACGATCTTCAAATCGAACATTCGCTAATACCGATAGCTTAGATAAAGGACGACTGGTAATACCGCCTTGCACTAATGCGGTATCAATGCGCCCATCCAGATTGTTGCCGACACTAGGAGCCAGTAATTGCGAAGAGAAGAAACTATCTGTCTGAATGGCATGCGTATAAGTTGCTTTGAACGTACCACGCGTGGTTGGACTGAAACTATAACCGCCTGATAAAAATGCCTGATGTGACTGATTGTCTGGAGGAAGAGCAATGGGAGAGAATACATTTGGCGCATAAATTCCGCCTACACTACTACCGCCCGTAGTATATAAGGCGGTATTCTTGTTGATAAATAGGGTTCCATAATACCCACCCGATAACTGCAATTGCTCACCGTTATAATTTAAGGAGCCACCAAATTGTCGGGTTGTATAATTAATAGGCTCGGGTAAAAACTCATAACTGCCAACTACGCTCGGAATCGGTGGACCTAAACGATTACCACGTCCGAAAATTCTTGATCCATCTTTCTCTTCATTACGAAAGTGGAACTGCAACTCAAAATTGCCTGGTAGAACCCGATTCATTCCGAATGATATTGTTTCACGTTCAGTTTTCAGTTGAGCAGATTCACCAACTGTAGGTGATGTTGGAACATCCAGATGTGTACTGCCTACTCCTGTAATAGCAGTAACAGGTGTAAATGGCTCATATCTGGGGGTTTGATTGAAATCAATAAAGTAACTCCAATGACCTTGCTTAGTATGCTCGAAGCGGATATCGCGATTCTGCAATCCAAGATTACGCCCAAACAACTTAAGCCAGGTGCCTGTATTATCATCGCGTTTTGTGATATTGAGATTAAAAAGACCATAAGGGCCTTCATTACGTAAACCACTATATTGACCAAAACGTGCATTATCATTTGCAAGGTAACCTGCACCAAAATTGATTGTACTTTGCGGTTTGGTTAATTGTTTGAGATTCTCATCTTCAGTTGATGATACTGTCTCGGTGATAAGCAAGAAAGAACAAGCAGACATGACCAGAAAAATTTTTATGATTGATTTATTCATTTTTCTTTCTCCTATTAGCGCTGCAAAAGATCTTCAAGGCGTGCATTTTCAGGGTTATTGCTGCCGTGTATTTGGGTATGGCAATTCAAGCAACCTCTTGCCAGGAGATTCCTGCGATAGGAACCATCAATTGTTCCTGGGCTACCTTGATGCGTATTGGGTTCATGGCATTCTTGGCAAAGAAACGGGGAGCGAACTCTTAGCAGATTGGGTGTTGTCGTGCCGTGAGGATTGTGGCAAAGCGCGCAATTCTCCTGAACTGGTGGGTGATTCCGGACGAAAGGGCCACGTTTTTCCATATGGCAGGCATAACAGGTATCGTTAATACTATCGCGGACCATGTTGCTCGGCCCAGCCGAACCATGCGGGTTATGACAATCGGAGCAAATAACTTTTCCTTCTCTGGTTGGGTGGCGAGAAGGCCGATTGATCTGCGCACGCTGCTCCTTATGGCAGGAAAAACATACATCCATTTGGGTCACCCGATCCCGCACTTTGTCATGTGCAGTATGTATTTGATGACATGAAGTGCAAGCTACATCACGATTAGCATGCGTACTGCCAGCCCAATGCATTTGCTTGCCACCCTGATGGCAATTCAGACAAGCTTGATTTCTATCCTCAATGGGGTTACGTGAATTTTTACCAAAGGTTCGTGATGGCATCGGTACTTTTTCAGGTTTGTCCATGTGACGAATGCTCTTGCCATGGCAGCTTGTACAGGTGGGTGTACGATCATCGACAATAGTCCCATGTTTTGTTTTACCAATTGCAAGTATAGATTCGGCACTTTCATCATGACAGCCAGTACATGTCTTATCGCCTCGTAAAAATAAATCTTCAGTTGATTCATCGTTAGTATCTGTATCTAGTGCCCCTGCATTTTGAGACGATATCCCAATGCTAATTCCAAAAAATACTCCAATAATCAGTAAAAAAAAGACGCGAGGATTCCTTATAATATTTTTCATAATTTTTTCCTTATCTACAGCTAATTCCGCATAGGATGGAAATGTGTCTATTCAATCCTGCTGAATAAGATGTGCTGTTGATTGATGTAAGAAATTGATTTCTTACAGTTGAGTATTTTTTCTATCACTATTACACCGTCGATTTGGCGTAACTGAGCTTTCCGAATACTTTTTTCAATGATTCATCAACATAAACCGAACAGGTAATTATTCAGTCTTGTTGAATAAGATGTGATGTTGATTGATGTAAGAAACTGATTTTTTACAATTAGTTGTCTTTTCTGTCTCGGTTGTGTCATTGTCTTGACATAACTGAGGCTTCTGATTACTGCTTATTTAGCTGCATTTTTTCTTTATTGAATGACATGATGATGAATACTGTGTAATACCGGATGTTCAATTACTTGCCGTCCAAATATTGCAGTCGATAGAAAGAATGCTCCTAGGATAAACGACGCAATGTGGTTGAAAGTTTCTCATGCTATTCCTCTTTGATTTGAGTTAAGGCAGCGTTAGTGAATTATGATGGTATATCTGTGTGATTAATTCCCTCTTTTTTACGCTACATGGGAAATTTTCCCATTTGGTCCCGCTTGCAAGTTTTCCCCGTCGAAGGGATAC
>JAMXAE010000168.1 GCA_024281695.1 Nitrosomonas sp.
GCTTCTAAATAATCAGCCGGTCCATTGCCGTTATCAAAGCAGGTGATTTGCGCATAACCGGTAAAATTTCTAACGGTACCCGTTGGATCCAATACTGCACCACCTTCATCCGCTCGACTGAGCTGCGCATAACCTATCGTATACACCAACATGAAAATGCTAATTGATAATTTTTTCAAGATGTTGGATTGCATAATTAATTTTCTCCTCATGTCGCAAAGACGCATTAAGCTATTTCTGGAACTACACCTTTATCGTACTACCTGATCTTATTGTCTCGTTCAGACAAACAAATAGCAATGCGACAAAATGTCGCACCTCAAAAAAATCGACAAGCTATTGCAAGCTTGTCGGGTTTTGCCGCGCTGCGGCAAGCTCTGTAAAGAGCTACTGTTTCAGCGATCTACGGCAGCGGCCAGATCTGTTGTCCGTCAATTACAACTGGCATATCACGATTAATTTGCGCGGCCGATGGTTTTACTTCCACAGTGACGCCAGTACCACCACATGATGAAGGCAATGGATTTGTCACCAGATCGCGCGTAATAGTAAACGAAGCTGGACCATCGTCGGTAGCGCTCACGCGATCATACGGGGTACCCAGGTTATTATGCGTCCACAGATCAACGACACCTTCTCTGCCAAAATCACCCACACTGGTAATTTCGCAGATATTAGCAATCGAAACACTGATTTTCACGTTTTGGGCGCAGGATGTCGGCTCGATTCCGGCTGCTGTTAGTCTCACAGGCGTGGCAACATTCAAATCGCTCGGCATACCGGGTCCACCGCCCACCCAGAATCCAACCACGTTGCCGTTTGAATCTTTTTTCTCTGCCATCGCATCGAATGCTCCGCGATTCCATAAAAGCTGAAAATTATTTCCATAATTTGTCAGAAAATCGCTCAATGAACCACCATGCGGCTGGCCATCCACCAGAATAGTTGAATCCAGACCATTTGGAAATACAACTGATGTCCCAATGACACGGACAGTATCACTGCAAGAGTGACCAATCACGATGTTATTGATTAACCGGGTTCCTTCAGTTTGCGTGGGCACATCTAGGCGCGTATGCGCCAGCACACTCTGCCCCAAACCCATCAGCATGATGCCAGTCAATGTACGTGCAAGTAATTTCATTTTGTTCATGTTTATTCTATTTCCTAAGAGAGATACTAAAGAAGTAATTGTGTAATAGGGATTTAGCCTTGTTCGTAATTTTGAACTATCTAATACTGTTGCTAATACCTTCAAATAGTATCTTTCTGCCCGCAATAAAAAGCAATGTGACAAAATGTCGCACTTATGATTCTGCACTTAGAATTTAATGATTAAATGAACGACATGCCAACAAAATGGAGTCTTGATAACAATATTCTTCACACTTCATGAATTTATTTCTCTACGTCACATAGTTGCCGGATGGTTCATCTATTAGATTATGAATCAATAAAAATAAGTGATGATTCTCGCATATATAAATTAAGAGGTATTCAGGTTTAAATCTGTTTATATTTTTCCACGCCTAAAAAATATATAAAGCCAGTGTTGTTTAGAAAAATTTTTAAATTGCAAATATACGAATAATGTGAAATGATCATATCCGAGTAAAATCTCACTTATATATAAAATTCGGATCCAATGCGGAAATATTCAACTTATCCTATTATCAATATGCTAATTATTAGCATATTGTTGAATGGGCTTAGTTTATCCTTTCGAGGAGAGGTATTTGCACATGAGTTGGATCATATCCATCAAGAACTATCCTCTGATCCCGCGACACATCTCGAATTACATCACCACAATACTTCCGAAGACGGTGCTGATCTTGATGCAGTAACCCATTTATGCTTGCATTCGTCAGGACAATATCAACCTTTTTTCTTTAATTCTTTTCCTCTGGTACCTGATCAAATCGTCACAGAAGTTTTAACTGTATTTATTTCCGTTATAATTCCTGAAACAATTCCCGAACTCCCGCTTCGTCCTCCTCGCAACATCTCTCTAAGCTAAATTTTTAAATTGTGTTGTTTTTGGATCGTTTCTTCGATCCATAGCATCGCAAAAACAGGGCAATTCAAGCTAGGCCGAATAACCTGTTTTGATAGGTTTAAGCAATGTGGAGGATTTCTATGAAATTGAGCGACCTGTTCATAGCATTACGCTATTTGGTGGCACCAAAATTACGGGGCATGCTGCTGGGTTCTATTATATTGCTGAGTTTCTCAGCTCAGATAGAAAGCGCTGGCGCTGATTCTTTTAACAAACTGTCTGGCGGGAAAAATGATTATCTGGCTAACTCGATAAATAGCGATGATAAAAATGATCTCACTTTACGTGACGCAATTAATCTTGCACTACTGCAGAATCCAGAATTGGCAGCTTTTTCCAAGGAGATGCGTGCGTTAGAAGGGATAACACTGCAAGCTGGTTTATTGAGAAATCCGGAGTTGTCAGTAAACGTTGAGAATATCGGAAACATACAAAAGCTGAGTGGCGATATCAATTCAGCTCATGCGGTAGCGCAGGAAGTAGTTCAGCAGCTCACGACCATCCGGATCGGGCAATTAATTGAACTGGGTGGCAAGCGTGCCGCTCGGGTCAGTGCGGCACTATTGGGTGAAGATCTGGCCGCCAAGGATTATGAAATCCGGCGTGTAGAAATTATTGCCAGAGTGGCCAATGTGTATACGGAAGTGCTCGCTGCGCAAGAGCGGCTCAGGCTTGCTGAAGAAATCCGGCAAGTTGCACAAATCGTGGTTAATAGCGTGACCGAACGTGTGCAAGGCGGGAAAGTGGCGCCTATCGAAGAAACTAGGGTTAAGGTGGGATTGTCGACTACGCGTATTGAATATGAGCAAGCGCAACGGGATTTAATATCAGCTCGCAGGCGACTGGCGCTGCTATGGGACAACTCCTCTCCGCAATTCAATAGAGCTTTAGGGAATCTTGAAATATTGATTCCCCCTCCTAGTTTCCAAATGTTAGAGGAACGTGTATTAAATAACCCAATGGCGCTACGTGCGATGAAGAATATTGAACAACGTAAAGCGTTGCTGGAAGTAGAGCAAACTCGCCGCATCCCTAACCTCACCATTAACGCAGGCGTTGTGCATCATGCACTACTGGGTGGTAACACGGCTGTGGCTAGCGTGATGATCCCATTACCGTTATTCGATCGTAATCAAGGAAATATCAAAGATGCTTATCAACGGGTGGACAAAGCCGTAGATGAGCAAGCTGCGATGGAGTTACGGTTGAAAACTGAGCTCGCGCAATCTTATGAAGCGATGTCAGCAGCATGGAATGAAATTAATATATTGCGTGACGAGGTATTACCCGGAGCCAAAAGTGCTTTCCATGTGATGCGCAGAGGGTATGAATTAGGAAAGTTTGGTTTGCTGGAAATGCTGGATGCACAGCGTATTCTATTTCAGAATCAAGTGCTTTATGTACGCGCACTGGCAAACTATCAGCGTCTGGTGAATGACATTGAGCGCCTGATTGCGGGGCCTATCGATAGCATCAAGCCGAATCATGAAATCAACATCCGCCAACCGTAGCGGCGGGAAAAAGGTTAAGGATTAAATTATGAACAAAGCGCGATGGATACAAATCCTGATTGTGATTGCCATAGGGATTGTAGTGGGTGGGTTGATTCTAACACTGGACAAGCCTTCTGCGATGCCAGAAGAAGCGGCGAGCACCAATACTAATGAAGAATTAGCTGAAAATCAACCGGGTATTGGGCCAAGAAGCGGTAAGTTATTCACTGATAGTGATTTTAGCGTGGAGCTGACTATCTTTGAAAAAGGCGTACCGCCACAGTTCAGGGTGTATCTATATGAGAAAGGTAAATTGCTTCCGCCAACAGCGGGCACTATTGCCATTACATTATCCCGATTGGGAACCCCTGCGCAGTTGTTTAAATTCACTCCGGAAGCAGATTATTTGCTGGGAGATCAAGTCGTGGAAGAACCCCATTCATTCGATATTGCTATCGCAGCTGAGCGTAATGGCAAGCTAATGCGCTGGAGTTATAGCCAAGTGGAAGGGCGGGTGGAAATGTCGGATGCAATGCTCAAAAGTACGGGTGTTGAAGTTTTGACAGCGGGGCCAGCTATCATCAGACCAAAACTCAAATTACCGGGTGAAGTGATCTTCAACGAACATAATATTGTGCGGGTGGTGCCAAGGGTTCCCGGCTTAGTGACTTCCGTTCAAGGCAATCTTGGTCAGCATGTGAAAAAGGGCGAGGTGCTGGCAGTTGTCGAAAGCCCAATGCTGGCAGATTTGCGCAGCCAGTATTATGTTGCCAAGAAGCGGCTGGGACTGACAAGGGCTACCTACGAGCGCGAGAAACAATTATGGGAAGAAAAGATTAGTGCCAAGCAGGAATTTCTTCTGGCGCAGGAATTATGGAATGAAGCCGAGATTGCTTTGGAACTTGCGTCGGTCAAGCTGCGCGCACTGGGTGTACAGCCTGAATCAGGCCGCTTAGGTCCAGACATTGCTCATTATGGAATACACTCACCCATTTCCGGAATCATTATTGCCAAGGCCATCGTACTGGGTGAAGCGCTCAAAGAAGACAGGGAAATTTATACCATCGCGGATGTATCCACGGTATGGACGGCTGTTACCGTTTACCCTAAAGATCTTAATGTGATTCGGCTCGGTCAGAAAGTTGCAGTGAAAGCGACTGCTTACGATGTGGAAAGCGAAGGAACTGTTACCTATATTTCGACGTTAATCGGCGGGCAAACCCGTACCGCAACAGCCCGGGTCGAATTGGATAATAAAGAAGGAAAATGGCGTCCCGGCATGTTTCTAAATGCTGAATTGGTGGCGGAAGAAATTGAAGTACCCGTTGCCGTTTCTGTTGCTGCCATTCAAACATTGCGGGATTGGTCGGTGGTATTCGGCCGGTATGATCAATATTTTGAAGTTCGTCCTTTGGAACTGGGACATAGTGACGGTGAAATGGTTGAAGTACTGAAGGGATTGACTCCCGGAGAGCAATACGCCGGAGGTAACAGCTTTGCCCTTAAAGCTGAATTGGGTAAAGCAGGTGCAACCCATGATCACTAAACTTATTATCTAATCGAGGCGACCATTATGTTCGAACGCATTTTACATATCGCTATCTATCAACGCGGCATCGTGCTGATGGCAATCTTGCTGATGGCAATCATCGGCGTCTACAGCTACCAGAAGTTGCCCATTGACGCCGTGCCGGATATCACCAACGTACAGGTTCAGATCAACACTAATGCGCCAGGTTATTCACCAATTGAGTCCGAGCAGCGCATCACGTTTCCGATCGAGACCATCATGGCGGGTTTGCCCCATCTGGACTATACCCGTTCTATCTCACGCTATGGCTTGTCACAGGTCACGGTGATTTTCAAAGACGGCACCGATGTTTATTTCGCGCGCCAGCAGGTCAGTCAGCGCATCCAAGAGGCGAAAGGCCGGTTACCCATCGGCATTGAGCCGATGATGGGGCCTATTTCCACAGGTTTGGGCGAAATTTTTATGTGGACAGTCGACACCAAGCCCGGTGCAAGAAAACCGGACGGCACTGAATACACGACAACCGATTTGCGTGAAATCCAGGATTGGGTCATTCGGCCGCAATTGCGTATGGTCAAAGGCGTGACAGAAATCAACACGTTGGGAGGTTATGTCAAACAGTTTCATGTGGTGCCGTACCCGGAGAAAATGATTTCTTTCGGGTTGGGATTAACCGATCTGGTAACAGCCTTGGAACGTAACAACCTGAATGTGGGAGCCGGGTATATTGAAAAAAGCGGGGAACAGTATCTGGTTCGTATGCCCGGACAAATTGCCAATCTGAATGAAATCGGCAACATTATCCTGGGTTCCAGGCAAGGAACACCGATCCGTGTCAAGGATGTCGCGGATATTCTGATCGGCAAGGAGTTACGTACCGGCGCCGCGACGCAGAATGGCAAAGAAGTGGTGTTAGGCACGGTACATATGCTGATTGGAGAAAATAGTCGGCTCGTGGCTCAAGCGGCAGCCAGGAAATTGGAAGAAATCAATCGCAATTTGCCCGAAGGCATTGTGACAACACCGGTTTATGACCGCACCACGCTGGTCGAAAAAACCATTCATACGGTGGCAAAAAATCTGTTGGAAGGTGCGGCGCTGGTTATCGTGGTCTTGCTGCTGTTTCTGGGGAACCTGCGTGCCGCATTGATTGCGGCTTTCGTGATTCCGCTATCGATGCTGTTTACGTTTACCGGCATGGTGACCAATCATGTGAGCGCCAATCTGATGAGTTTGGGCGCAATTGATTTTGGCATTATCGTGGACGGTGCCATCGTCATTGTTGAGAACAGTATCCGGCGACTGGCGCATGAGCAGATGCGGCTGGGACGGGAATTGACGCTGACTGAGCGTCTCGAACTGGTGTTTGATGCTTCCAGGGAAGCGCGAAGGGTGCTGATCTATGGTGAGTTGATCATTATTATCGTCTACTTACCCATTTTTG
>JAMXAE010000169.1 GCA_024281695.1 Nitrosomonas sp.
TAACGATAGCAAGTCTCTGAAATGCCAAATGTTGCGCAGGCCAAAACGATACTAACAGACTTATCCTGTACTGCCCATTGTGCCCTTACTTTGCGCTGTGAGGGCTTTACCACTTTTTTCCGAGTGTCTCCTTCAACAGCTCATTCTGCATCTGGCTTTCCGCATACATCCGCTTTAACCGTTTGTTTTCCTCAACCATCCCCTTCATTTCAGATAGTAAGGCAGCATCCATCCCACCATACTTGCTGCACCATTTATAAAAACTTGCATTACTCATTCCATACTCTCGGCATAAATCAGCTACAGGAATTCCTCCTTCTGCTTGCTTCAATATCTGCATGATCTGGCTTGCCGTAAATCCCTGCTCCTTCATCAGTAAAATTCCTCTTCGTCTAAGATAGAAAATTCTACTGCTTTCCTCGTTTAATTCTTGGGGGATTACCAGGTTTTCAGCAGAATAGTATAAATTCTCAGGGATTTCAACGTTTGAAATTCGCATGCATTCGAACATTTATTCGGTTTTCAAGCATTCTGCAGGACCGACTTTGTATTTAAGCAGCTCCTTTACAAGTAAATACTATGGAGAAATGGATATTTATTGAGGAAATTAGAATAGATATAGAGCACCTAGATGCTACAAAACTTTCATTTGTTATGATCAGCAATATCTTCGCCTAAGTAGCTTTCTTGCAGAGAACCAAGCACAAAAGTATTTTTCTGGGGAAAAACATTATTTACATAAACATTTGTAGTCTCCCTATTTTCAATTTCGTTTTATCGAAATTAGGCAAACCAATAAGAAGCACTGATCAACGCGAGTATTTGAGTAGATTACTTAACTTATCGATACATTGCTTCCCATTTTCAGATCAAATCTTTGCTACTCCAACATATACTCAATACTCGACGTTGGCGTGAGTATTTTGGGTTGAGCTTGCGTAGCTTCGTTAAACGATGGCAGAACGGTTTCTTGGAATGAAAGAACTGAGTTGGTGGATTCACTAGTATGAGTCAGTCCCCGATTGTGAATCATCTTCTTTAAATTAAATATGGATGCATGGGGATTAAACTCCAGTATTAAAGTATTTGTAATAGGAAATATTAAACTAGTACTAAATGGTAAAAATGGATTCTTTCTTGCACTTAAGTCAGTAAATATTGAGCTAATCACAATCACTAAGTCTTGGCCGTTAAAGTAAGCTGTAGCATTGATAGACTCTAGTGGTTTAGGCAAACCATCTAGAGCCGGAATTCCAGAATATCCCAAACCCGTAGCACTATCGATACACACGCTCTGACTATCATTGACAACACGAGGGATACCACCCGTTAAGCTTAAACGAAATAGTCCTCCGCCAATATCTTCTATGATCTCAAACTTGCTCTGGATTAGTGTTTCTGTTGGAGTAAGATCATTAGCATCTATTGAATTGAGGCATTTAAACCCAGTGTAAGTAAGAGATAATCCCCAAACATTACTTTGAATCAGCGAAGAAAATAATGTTAATACCAATATCTGCATTATTTTCATGGCATACCTCATAATAGAAAGCCTGATTAATAGTAATCTTAACTATTAATAGAAGGATTCTTAATTAGTAGAATTGATGAGCATAAAAAGGAGATAAATAAATTCGTCCTATTTATCACTTATCTAGCGTTATGAGCTTACCATATTATGTAGTTTAGAAAAGGTTTTTCCAACATACGCTATCTGTTCTGGCGTATGAGCAGCATTTACACTGCATCGTACCAGTGATTTACCTTCGGGAGCTGCTGGAGGTAATATCAAATTCACATAAATATTATGCTCAAGCAAATTTTGCCAAAGCAAAAGCGCTTGCTGTGGCGTATTAAGAATAGCAGCAATCACTGGCCCTGGATCTGGTCCGAGAACATAACCCGCTTCTTGGAGTCGTGAATACAGCTGTGTTGAATTACTCCACAATTGTTTACGCAAATCACTTCCCTTGCGCAACAACTCCAGTGCCGCTCGCGTGGAAGCGATTGTGGCTGGTGAAGGTGACGCAGTAAAAATATAAGGATGACTCACATAGCGCAATTGCTCAAGCTGCGGGTGGTTACTCACACAAAAACCACCAATACTGCACAAGCTTTTACTAAATGTACCGGTAATGAAGTCAACCTCCTCCAATAAACCAGTTTTTTCAACCAGACCCTGACCAGTTTCTCCTAACACTCCAAGCGAATGAGCTTCATCAAGTAGCAAAATACAATTGTATGCCTTTTTAAGCCTAACGATCTCAGCCAGAGGCGCTTGATCTCCCAGCATACTGTATATACCTTCAGCAATAATCAGCGTCGTTTCAACACGTGCTCCCAGTCGACGCAAGCGCTTCTCCATATCGACCATATCATTATGTTTAAAGCGAATGATATCTGCGCCACTGAGAATACAACCATCATAGATACTCGCATGAGAATCACCATCAATCAATACAGTGTCTCCGGGACCTACCAAACCAGAAATAGCCCCTAAGTTAGCTTGATAACCGGTTGTAAACACGATACCAGAGCTACAACGATAAAAATCAGCAAATTCCCTTTCTAGAGCACGGTGTCCAAAATAGCTGCCATTTGCCATCCGAGAACCGGTAGTACCCGTACCTTCCTTATCAATAGCTTCATGCGCTGCGCGGATGCACTCCGGCGCAAAGGTAAGTCCCAAGTAGTTGTTAGTTCCTAGCAGGAGGACTCGACGATCACCAATTCTAGCTTCCGTCGCCGAGTAAACTTCTTCTATTGGAATGCCAAAAGCACCAACACCATTGGGTAAAAGTGCTTTTCTTGCCGCAGCCGATGCGTCTAATTTCTCAAGTAAATTCATTATGCTTCTGATTTTATTTTGTATACTAAGTCAGCTAACTCACCAACAGTCTGAATATCTGTTAATGCATTAATGGGAATTGAAATATCAAAGGTATCTTCAATTTCCATGATCAGATTCAATAGCTTAATTGAATCAATGGACAATTGACTAATTAAATTAGTTTCAAGTGTAATCTGGGCATCGGCATTAGCTATACTATTTAAGCGATCACAAAGAAGCTTTGTGATTTCTTGGTAACTACTTTCAGTCATAAGTTGATTCAGGATAGTTAAATTTTGAGCTAGATTACTTTAGATAATACATCTTGTAAACGAATACTAGGTTTCCATGCTGGAAGCACACGGATCAAAGCAGCATTATCACATACCCAGTTGCTATGTTGTAACTCATTCACCTTTCCAGGAGTCAACATGGGAGAGTAATGACAAAAGCGTGCAATCCATAGATTGAGTAAAGCGATACTTCTGATCAAAAAGTTGGGTATGACTATGCAACGCACCGGACGTTTCCATATTTGTTGCGCTAAAGCGGATAAGCTTTGATAACTGTACCCATTTGGCACACCATCATCTAATTCAAAAATACCATTGATATAGGTATCAGAATCCAACCAAAGCTGAATGGCTGTGATCAAATCTTCTACATGGATTAATCCGAACCGATTATGTATTTTCCCAATTACAGGAAGCAATCCACGATACATCGCCTGAAAAAGAGGTTTTAATTCTTTATCTCCCGGACCATAAACTGCAGTAGGTCGAAATACCGTCCATGACAACTGATCTGAGTATTGAATGAGCTGTTGCTCAGACAAATATTTACTTTGAGCATACCACGACAGTTCGGGTTGCCTTGCCGCTAAAGATGAAATAAGCAAAAAACGGGGAGATTGTTTCTGTTCAGAGATAGCTTGCAAGAGATTCTCAGTACCTTGGACATTGATCTGCGAAAACTCTTCAAAAGAACTTCCTCGGACTGTTGCAGCACAGTGAATAACAAACGCTACATCATTAACTAAATGATGTAGCGCAATTAAATTATCCAAGTTACCGTGTACCCAATGGATCGAATCTCTACTATCAGACCGATATGTTCGTGTAAGCGCACGAACTTTCCACCCGTCCTCGACCAATCTTTGGATCAACACATTACCAATGAAACCAGTAGCACCTGTTACAGCTACCAATTTTGGCATATTTTTTATCGATCGCCTGATTCTACAACAGATAATTGACTTGTAAGATTTGTTCTCTGAATATAACCTTGTCGCGCAGCAAAGCGCGAAAGCTTTCCAGAAGAGGTTCGTGGCAAAGTATGTGGTGGAACTAATTCAACAACACAATTTACACCAAATGCCATGTAAACTAACTGTTGTAATCTGGTAATCAATGACTGCCTTTCCGTTACAGATGTAAGTCTGCACTCAATAACTAAAACAATAGTTGTAGTTCCATCTTCATCATTCACGCCAAATGCTGATGCCTCACGAGATCTTACTTCTGGCTGTTGTTCTGCCAACTCTTCTATATCTTGCGCACGAATATTACGGCCATTCACAATTATCACATCAGTACGGCGCCCAGTGATATATAGATCACCTTCAAAAAGGAAACCAATATCTCCTGTATCTAACCAATTCCCGGGTTTCAGTGCTTTGCTAGTTTCTTCTATATTATTATAATAGCCCATCATTACACTTTCACCTTGCACCAGAACACTTCCAACCATCATTTCAGATAATTGCTGACCATCTTCATCGATTATCTTAACAATATGACCTGGCAATGGTCGCCCACAATTTACAAATTCGTTTTGTTTACGCCCATCAGCCTGTAATCGCACGGCCATTCTTTTGTCAATAAGTGCTTTACTATCTATTTGAATACTCTTGCATCCTGTTCCAATTTTTGAGAATGTAACAGCAAGTGTTGATTCAGCAAGACCGTAACACGGCAGAAAAGCATTTTCATCAAATCCTGCTGATGAAAATTTTTCCGCAAAATTCCTCAGGGTTTCGGGCCTAATCATTTCGGCACCAATACCAGCTGCTCTCCAACAACTAAGATCTAATTCTTTCAAATCAGATTCGCGAACACGCAAGCTACAGAGCTTAAGACCGAAAGGTTGACTAAATGCAACAGTGCAGCGATTGCGACTAATTAGACGCAGCCATTGCAAGGGTCGTATTGCAAAATCCCGTGTTGCAAGATAATCAACTGAAATTTGCGTAACCATTGGAGCAAGAACCAACCCTACTAACCCCATATCATGGTAAAACGGCAACCATGATGCTGAGCGATCATCAGATTTTATTTCCAATCCATTACAAACGATACCTTGCAAATTACACATCAAAGCACGCTCAGTAATAACCACACCTCTAGGAGTGCGCGTGCTACCCGAAGTAAACTGCAAATAGGCAGTTTCATCAGGATGATTAGGTTTTAACTCAACATCTTTTTCAGGCAACTCGCCCAGTTTACCAGGTGTTCCAACCCATTTCAGACATGTTGTTTCTTGGGCAGCTTCTTCCAAGAAATTAATATAATCAACATTAGCAAGTGCAATACTCGCTTGACTGCTCTCAAGCATACCGCGCAATTGTTGAACATATATTGCATGACTACCAAGATTCACAGGAACTGGCATTGCAAAAGGCACTAAACCAGCATAGCGACAAGCAAAAAACAATTCGACAAACTCAGGGGAAGTATCGGCAATGATTGCTACTCGACTACCGCGAGGCAAATCAAAACTAGATAAACATTGAGCCAAATTACGAGCATTTCTCCTAAGTAAATTGTAAGGCAGAACTGAACGCAAATTACCCTTCGCATCGTAAAAATTGTACCCCGTTATTCCCTTGGCTGCATATTCTAAAGCGCTCGTTAGAGTATCAAAACCCGCTAACTGCTGAGTTAGTGTATTGAGTGTCGGTGTCGGTGTTATTTGCGACTCGCTTGAAGGTTGAAAATCAAACGCTTGCGTTAGCGGAGCGTTCAACTTGATTATTGTCGAACTCAAGATCTTCCCCTCGAAGTAATATTACTTATCATCTTGCTTTCATTAGCAAGGAATTCTGGTTGAGCGCGCCAACTCTGATTATTAATTCTTAATAACGCACTTTTTGTTGGCTGGAAAATTTTCATTCAAACGCTTACCGCTGACATTGCTTAATAAATATAAGTGTGTCATATTTGACCAATCCGCAGCTTATATAAGGTGCTTTTTCCTGTCAAGGCAATATTAATCTGGTGTTGCACCAAAACAACAATTGCCCTAAATAATTATTTATAGCTCACTTAGTAATTTTTAAATTTTACCAAATAACATGTTTTAAGCGATATTTTTATGCTAACCCACATAGCTATAAGAATCTGATAACCTCACAAAATTAATATGATCAACAAAACTGATTGTACGATTGTTATCGATTATAGATGCTGCGTATCAGCTGATCTGATAAATCCACAATATGCATAAATGGTAGAAATCGTACTAAGGAACCTCTGAACAAGTAGCCGGATAATTGATACTCATTGAAAAGATTAACCCACAATGGT
>JAMXAE010000170.1 GCA_024281695.1 Nitrosomonas sp.
CCTGCAATTTGGTGGCGGCACCTTAGGTCATCCATGGGGTAACGCTGCGGGTGCCGCTGCTAACCGTGTGGCATTGGAAGCCTGCGTAGAAGCACGTAATCAAGGTGTTGAGATCGAAAAAGAAGGCAAAGCGATTCTAACCAAAGCTGCTAAGAGCAGTCCCGAACTAAAAATCGCCATGGAAACATGGAAAGAGATTAAGTTCGAGTTTGATACGGTTGATAAGCTCGACGTAGCCCACAAGTAAGCAATACATGACAAAGAAGAAGAGTCGATAGTTAATATTACTTTTCTTCTTCATCTCTCTAAAAATGAGGAATAAATAATGAGTGAAGTAATCGATTACAAATCACGTGTCAGTGATCCAGCAAGCCGTAAATTTGAGACATTTTCCTACCTGCCTGCGATGGCTGAAAAAGATATCAAGAAGCAAGTGCAGTATTTAGTTAGTAAAGGCTGGAATCCAGCCATTGAGCATACAGAACCAGAGTATGTCATGGATTCCTACTGGTATATGTGGAAGTTACCCATGTTTGGTGAAACTGATGTAGAACGCGTGCTGGCAGAAGCTGCTGCATGTCATAAAGCCAACCCGAATAATCATGTTCGCTTAATCGGTTACAACAATTTCAATCAATCACAAGGCACTGCCATGGTGATATACCGCGGTAAGACTGTTTAAAACACAACGGGTTTCGTACCCTGGAACCCCCCTTACCTGCAAAAGGATCGGGGGGTTTTTTTCGACCGAAATAAAGTACTTTCCAGATAGCTATCACAGGAGTTCATCATGAGCGAAATCATTGACCAGTATCGTGTAACCACCGAGCCCTATTACCATCCCGTAGCTGATGAGGTGGAATTATATGAAGCCGCCTATTCAGTGCGCATGCCGATGATGCTGAAAGGTCCTACCGGCTGCGGTAAAACTCGTTTTGTTGAATACATGGCGTGGAAATTAAAAAAACCGCTGATTACCGTGGCTTGTAACGAAGATATGACCGCATCCGATCTGGTGGGCCGTTTTCTGTTGGATGCCAACGGCACACGCTGGCAAGACGGTCCGTTGGCGGTTGCGGCACGCTATGGCGCCATCTGCTATCTGGACGAAGTGGTTGAAGCGCGTCAGGATACCACAGTCGTGATCCATCCATTAACCGACAATCGCCGTGTCTTACCCTTGGAAAAAAAAGGCGAGCTCGTACATGCGCATGCTGACTTCCAGATTGTCATTTCCTACAATCCAGGTTATCAAAGCTTGATGAAAGACCTCAAGCAATCCACCAAGCAGCGTTTTGGCGCACTGGATTTTAATTATCCTAACCATGACGTTGAAAGTGAAATCGTGTCGCATGAAACGGGTGTGTCCACTGAAATTGCCGAGAAACTGGTATCGATTGCAGAACGCGCGCGCAACCTGAAAGGTCATGGACTGGATGAAGGCATCTCAACACGTATGTTGATTTACGCCGGCAGTCTCATTGCCAAAAATGTGAATGCCCATGCCGCTTGCCGTGTTGCGCTGGTGCGCCCCATTACCGATGATCCCGATATGCGCGATGCATTGGACGCTGCAGTCAGCACTTTCTTTAATTAAGAATTTTGATAATTCAGAAAATTATCGATTGTTTTGTAAAAATAAACAGGTGATCCCATGAGTATTAATCTGGATGACTACAAAGAATTACTGGAAGATTTAGAACCAGAATCGGTTGAATTACTCAAGCATGCCTGGCCAGAAGCCGTCAAAATTTTTTCATCGCGCGGATTGGATAACTACCTGAAAGGCGCTTCGGCGATCCGTGGATTAGGGCGCGGACGTAGTTTGGTGGATTGTTGGATCGATGAAATCCCATTGGTAGCCAAAGAAATCGGCGAAGATATTATCAGCGATCTGGCGACTACGGCGCTCTCACTCGCCTCCAGAACTTCCGGCGCGGTGATTGAGTTGGTATTAGCCACCTCCCCCACTGCGGCCAAACGCCTCGGTGATGCGCAGCTATTCCAGAATTATCTGCAATTCCTGAATATATTAATTGCACAAGCACCACGGGGCATGCGCCCGATGCTCAACAAACTGGATATTCTGTTTGGTCAACTGACTCTGGGCGGACTGCGCCGTTGGGCAATGTGGGGAGCGCATGCGCATCGCACGAATTATGAAGAGCAAATCAAATATTTTGGATTGGAATCCAAGGAATCGCTCGCGGTACTGCAAAAAGAACGCAAAGGCACCCTGTTTGTGGATGTACAGCGCCGCATCAATATGTATCTGCGCGCACTGTGGGCACGTGACTTTTTCATGAAACCCACCTCCGGTGACTTTGAAACGCGTGAGGGTTACAAACCCTATATCGAGAATTATTTCATTTACCTGCCCGATGCCTATGACAGTCATGCGGGTGTATCCGCCGCCGAGGTTTATCGTGCTGCTGCCGCGCACGCTGCCGCGCACCTGGTGGAAACCAAACAACCGATCTCTGCGGAAGGACTGAATCCAATGCAAATGGCGGTTATTTCCGTGATCGAAGATGCGCGCGTCGAAGCACTTGCCATTCGCCGCTTCCCAGGATTGCGTAAAACTTGGGGAGCCTTGCATACCGCCACGCCGGAAATGGCTGTCACCATGGGCGATTATCTCAATCGTCTGGCACGCGCTTTACTCGACCCGGAGTATCAAGACAACGATCGCTGGATTGTCGAAGGCCGTCAGCTTTTTGCTACTGTGCAGGACAAACTGGATACCTATCAAATCTCATGGGACATCGGCGTGCAACTGACGCATAGTTTTAGAGAAAAAAATATTCCCTTCGCCATGCTCACGGATCAGCTCACCGCGCCGTATCGCGACGATAATCGTTATTTCTGGGAATTTGAGGAATTCGATTTAAACAAATCGCTGTCGGCTGGCTATGAAGCGCCCAAACAAGTACGCAAATACGTCAATGTGATGGAATTCGCCACCGAAGTCGAAGTGGAAACCGCCGGAGATGATGCAGAGGAAATCTGGGTCATGGGTACCGAATTTTTCCCTTATGAAGATACCGGCGTTTCCTACAATGACCTAGAAGGCAAGGAACCGGTTTCTGCGCCCTATCACTATTCCGAGTGGGATTACCAGATCCAACTGGAGCGCCCGGATTGGGCCACGGTTCAGGAAAAACGCCCCAAGCTAGGCGATATGCAATGCATTGACGACATCGCGCAACAATACAAACGCGAAATCGCCCGCATGAAGTTTCTGCTCGATGCCATGCAACCGCAAGGCACGCGCCGCATTCGCAAACTCGAAGACGGTGACGAAATCGACATCAATGCGGCAATCCGTTCAATGATCGATATCCGCATGGGCATGCAACCCGATCCCCGCATCATGATGCGCTCGGTGCGCAAAGTGCGCGACATTTCGGTTTTAGTATTACTGGATTTATCCGAATCAACCAACGAAAAAGTCTCTGGTCATGACTACTCCGTGCTCGATCTGACCCGTCAGGCGACGGTACTGCTCGCCAACGCCATCAACAAAATCGGCGATCCTTTCGCGATTCACGGCTTCTGTTCGGACGGACGGCATGACGTGGAATACTACCGCTACAAGGATTTCGACCAACCCTATAACGAAATCCCCAAAGCCCGGCTCGCCGGCATGACCGGGCAACTCTCGACCCGCATGGGCGCGGCGATGCGCCATGCCACCCATTATTTGAAACTACAAAAATCCGCGAAAAAACTGCTGCTCGTTATCACCGATGGCGAACCGGCAGATGTCGACGTACGCGACCCGCAATACCTGCGCTTTGACACCAAGAAAGCCGTGGAAGAAGCCGGCCGTTCGGGCATTCTCACCTACTGCATGAGCCTTGATCCGCGCGCGGATCAATATGTGTCACGCATTTTTGGCGAACGTAACTATTTGGTGGTGGATCATGTGGAACGGCTGCCGGAGAAATTACCGGTGTTGTATGCGGGGTTGACGCGGTAGATCGTACTGACTGTAACTTATTGGGAGGTTTGGTATAAGATTGGTGTATACAGAATTTATCACTCATTCCAAACATGACAAAAAGTCTTGCAGAAGTTCACCCTGAGCTTTTTCATTATACCAATGCCAAAGGTTTGGCTGGCATTATCGAAAGCAAAAGCATTTGGGCTACGCACTATGCATACCTGAACGATTCCGAGGAAATAAGGTTTTTTTTAAAACACCGTTTACCCAATCTCTTGCGAGCTGTTGTCAACGAATCTTTTGATGAATTAATTGTAAAAGGCATGATTAAACAATCCGTTATTGATCAACAGGGTGGCAAGGAAAAAGTAATTAATTCATTTATCCAAAAAACCCAGGATGCAAATGAAAAAATTCTTATAAATGATGCCCTCGCCGAGCCTTATATCGCTTCATTTTGCACAACATTTGGACTAGAAAAAGGTATTTATGATCAAGTCGCGAAGCACGGTTTATTAAGCCAGTGGCGCGGATATGGGCATGAAGGTGGTTATGCGATAGTTTTCGATACTAAACAATTTTATGGATTGCTAAAAGATGTTGGCGAGAAAATGAAAAATAGCATGCATGCGTTTTTCGCAGATGTTGTTTACTCATCTGATCCTGATTCTAAGTTTATTGAAGAATTTGGAGAAGATTTAATTGTTATTAAGGATTTCTTCGATGCTCATCTAAATGGAGAGGAAAAAAATTTAGATAAAATTTATTTTTCGCTAATGTACTGTGCTTGTAGATATAAGCATTGGGGATTCAGAGAAGAAAATGAAGTTCGTGTTGTTGTTTTACCTTATCCTCTGCACCATGAGAAATTCGATAAGGATATGAAAGCGGAAGGAATTACTTTAGGTAAAATTTCAAGAAAATTTTACCCCCGCGCTGGAGCATTAGTACCTTATATCGATCTATTTGATGGAGTAACAACTCTGCCAATCAAGCGTATCATCGTTGGCCCTACTAAAGACAAGCAAGAAGAAAACAGAAGAATAAATACTGTCAACATGCTTATTAAGAAGCATGGTATAAAAGCAGATGTAACAGCTTCAGATATACCTTTTGCGGGTTAACAATCGGTTTCAGCATAGTAGCCAAGTTGGAATTACGTCAGGATCTCCAGCATTTTCGTTAAGCCACCTGCAACAAAAGTTCCACTTTAATCGTACAAATGAGGTTTAGAGCAGAGAATATTTTTAGGCTCAAGCTCGGCAGGATGTGCTGATGCAAAAAGAAGGATCAGTCTTATCTTTCAATTTCACTGTACGTCGTCAAAGCAATTTGGACTAATGTCTGTGTAGATTAAGAGATGTTTTAGCTCATCAAGTTTGAGAATTTTGCTTGGTTATCGTAATACATTTGCCGTCGCATCGCTAATGTTCGACATTTAATTTTCTCTCGCTCATCCAGAATAGATTGGCCACGCCCATTAAAGACATCAGCGGGGGTCAGATTATTCAAAGATTCATGGTAGCGTTCGTGATTGTAGTAATCGACAAACTGACGAATGCGATCTTGCAATTCACCGGGAAAGTAATAATTTTCCAGTAGAATTTGGTTCTTCAGTGAACGATGCCAGCGCTCAATTTTACCTTGAGTCTGCGGATGATAGGGTTTGCCACGTGTGTGAGTCATATTCTGCTTCTCAAGATAATGTGCGAGTTCACTTGAAATATAGCTTGGACCATTGTCACTCAATAATCGCGGCTTATGTTTAATCTTGACCTGATCGAATCCTGTAAAACGCAGCGCATCATCCAGCGTGTCTGCTACATCATGGGTACTCATGGTAGTGCAAAGTCGCCAAGCGATGATAAATCGTGAGAAGTCGTCCAGTACGGTCGATAAGTAATACCAGCCCCAGCCAGTTATTTTGAAATAGGTAAAATCGGTCTGCCACATTTCATTAATTCGCGTCGTTGGGTGCTGAAACTTATCTCTTGCTTGCATCAGAATGTAAGCTGGACTGGTGATCAGATCATGGGCTTTCAATAATCGGTAGACCGTCGATTCCGATACAAAATTGAATTGTTCATCGGTATATGTTACAGCCAGTTCCCGTGGCGATAGTTCAGGCTTATCCAGGGCAAGCTTGATAATTGCAGCCTGCTGGTCTTCGGGAAGCTTATTCCATACCCATCGAGGCGAGGGCTTTCGATCTTCCAATCCATCTATACCGCCCTCCTGGTAGCGCTTCAGCCAACCATAGAAAGTGGATCTGCGCAGACCAAGCCGGATTAGTGTTTGCTGAACTGATAGACTGGATTGCTCAACAAGACGAATGATCTCAAATTTCTCAGAGGCGGAATATCTCATATACCGTCCTCCCCATCTCCGATCATGCTTTTTTTAAGTAGACGGTTTTCCATTAACAGATCCGCTAGGGTTTCTTTCAGTGCACGTGCCTCAGT
>JAMXAE010000171.1 GCA_024281695.1 Nitrosomonas sp.
AGTGATTGCCAATCCATCGACTATTTTATAGCGGCCATTCTGACATGTGACCGGATAGCTGTATATACCCCCGCTTGGAATGCCATAACTGCCATTAGAGGCAACGCCCATCGAGACCCAGTTATCGTCCTGGGTGCCGAAAATCCAATCTTGCATATGGTTAATGATTGCATTGGCTGCGCTGGCCGCACTCGATTTTCCGCGGCGCGCTTCAATGATGGTCATGCCGCGCTTTTGCACCGTTGGAATGAAATGATTTTCTATCCAGCCGGAATCCGTTAGCAGCGAAGTTACCTTTTCATTGTTGATCATTGCATGGCTCAAGTCCGGAAATTGCGTATTGGAATGATTGCCCCATACGATCATTTTCTTAACGTCAGCTACAGGTACTCGCAGCTTTAGGGCAACTTGGGATAATGCTCTATTGTGATCCAAACGCAGCATAGCGGAGAAATTGGAAGGGTCGAGATCCGGCGCATTCTTTTGCGTAATATACGCATTGGTGTTAGCCGGATTGCCTACGACTAAAACTTTAACATGACGTTTGGCTGCTGCATTCAGTGCTTTGCCTTGCTCAATAAAAATGGGGCCATTTGCGGTCAGCAAATCCTTGCGCTCCATGTTTTCACCACGAGGTCTTGCGCCAACAAGTAAAGCAATATCCGCATCATGAAATGCTACTTCAGGATTATCCGTTGTAATGATTCCGGCAAGTAATGGAAACGCGCAGTCATACAACTCCATGACGATGCCGTCAAACAAAGACTGTGCATCAGTTATGTCATGCAATTGCAAAATGACCGGCTGATCTTTGCCAAGCATGTCGCCAGCCGCAATGCGATATAACAGGCTATAACTGATCTGACCGGTTGCACCGGTGACTGCGATACGAATAGGCGATTTCATTTTTCCAATCCTCGAAAAGCCACCAATAAGGCTGGAAAATTGGCGGTATATGGGATAAATCACCGAATTATACTTGCAATCCGGGTGTCGCGGAAGAGCTACTTTGCTTGGGCAAAATGAATCAACAATAGACTATTGATTGCTCATTGGGATTTTTAATAGAGCTTGGTCAATTTATTTTTCAAATGTACCGGGTGATACAAAATTTTTTGTAATGATATGTCAATTTCTTAGCAAGATGTGTCAATTCTCACAACATGTGTTATAAAAATATAAGCAATGGAATGCTATATACTACGGAAGAAGTGCCGGAATTGAGGCCCCTGTTCGTTGAGAAACATATAAATGATTTCGAAAAAACTAATCGAGTATTGGTGAATCTGGTTTGATTCAAGACAAAATTGCGTGAATAAATTACTTTCTATTAACAGTTATTATTATCGACGAGGCGGCGCAGAAGTCGTTTTTCTTGAACAAAATCGCTTGCTTCAAGACATAGGCTGGCAAATTATTCCTTTTGCTATGCAGCATCCGAAGAATTTTCGCAGCGAATGGGAAAGTTATTTTGTTGATGAGATCGAATTCGGCGGGAATTACTCGCTTGGGCAGAAGATGCTTATGGCTTCAAAAGTTATACACTCTTTTGAGGCGCGTCGGAAAATAAGTGAATTGATTGAAGTAACACAACCGGGTGTTGCGCATGCCCATAATGTTTATCATCATCTCTCTCCGTCTATTTTTAGTGCGCTAAAAGCACATAAAATACCGACGGTAATGACTTTGCACGATTTAAAGCTTGCTTGTCCCGCATACAAAATGCTTACGCATGATGGTATTTGCGAACGGTGCAAAACTGGCGCGATTTGGAATGTGGTTCAGCATCGATGCATTAAAGAATCATTGATTTTAAGCTCAGTCATCCTGATGGAAACAGCTTTGCAACGGCTGCTGGGAAGTTACGCTAACAATATTGATCGTTTTGTTGTGCCCAGTCGATTCTACCTGGAAAAAATGGTTGAGTGGGGATGGCCTCGGGAGCGGTTTGCCTATATTCCAAATTTTGTCGATCTTGATCATTTACAACCTCGCGGTGAGCCCGGAGAAGCTTTTGTTTATTTTGGTCGCTTAGGTCCGGAAAAAGGACTTGGTACATTTGTGCGGGCAATTGCATCGGCAGGTGCCGCCGGATGGATAGTCGGTACCGGACCAGAAGAAGAAAGGTTGCGGCATCTGGCAAAAGAAACTGGTGCAAACGTGGAGTTTCTCGGTTATCGCACCGGTGAATCGTTGTTTGACATTATCCGGAATGCGAAAGCTGTCGTATTGCCATCCGAATGGTATGAAAACGGCCCTATGAGTATTATGGAAGCTTATGCTCTGGAGCGCCCGGTTATCGGTGCAAATATTGGCGGCATTCCCGAGTTGATTTGTGATAATGAGACTGGCGCTTTATTTCCCAGTGGCAATGTTGACGCACTGGCCGAGTGCCTGCGCCGTTTCACCAATATGTCCAAAGCATCGGCCTTGGCAATGGGTAAGGCTGGACGAAATTGGATGCGGCAAGATTTTACCGATATTCGATATCGGGAAAGAATATTGGCGCTATATAAAGAAATGGAGGTTTGCACATAAGTCTTATTTGTGCCGTATCTTGCCGGAAGCTTGCTTTTCGTTGCATTGAATTTCTCTTTATATCAACAGCAAGCGATTTTTTCGTTGTTGGTTTGCACGTAGATATTTATCGAAAACCTTGCAGACGCTATTGATTAATAACTGTCCTTGCGGCGTGACAACAATTTCATCGTGATCGAGAGTAACTAATCCCGCCTGTTCGTAAGATCGTAATTCGGTTAATTCATCGGAAAAATATTTTTTGAATTCAATTGGAAAGAAAGCTTCGACAGATTCATGGGAGATAACTGCATGACAAATCAATGCATGCATGACAGAACGTCTTATTAAATCGTCCGCATTGAGTTCCAGGCCGCGCATGATAGGAAGTGTGTTTTGTCCTAGTTTGTCATAGTATTGTGCAAGATCGCAGTGATTCTGATGGAGGGTTGGGCCTATGCTGCCGATTCCGGATAGGCCGAGCGCGACATGATCGCAATCCGGGTAGATCGAGTAACCTTGCAAACCGTAATGTAATCTTCCTTGGCGGCGTGCGTGAACCAAAGGATCGTCGAGTTTGGCGAAAAGATTCATGCCGATATGTGTGTATCCGGTTTCAGTCAAGCGTGCTATAGCGAACAAGCGCATTTCGAATCTCGCTTTCACGCTTGGTAAATCTGCGGGATCAATACTTCGTTGTGCTTTAAATCTTTCCGGTAAATGCTGGTAATTAAGCAGTTTGATTTGATTCGGATCGACGGCTATGATTTGTTCCAGTGTATAAGCGAATTTATCTAGGTTTTGCTTCGGCAAACCAAAGCTCAATTCAATTCGGATCGATTGAAACTTGGCTTGTTGCGCGGATTGAATCGCGTGCAAAGTCACTTCTTCTGATTGCAGGCGTTGTATGGATTGTTGCACTTGCTGATCGAAATCCTGCACGCCAATGATGGCGTAGTTGAATCCCATGTCACGCAGGGCTTGTACCGAGCGATGTTGAAAATGCCGTGGATCAATCTCGATGCAATATTCACCTTCATGAACGAGGTTGAAATTTTGCTGAATGCCTGCAATGATTTCTCCCAATTGAGTGTCATTCAGATACGTGGGGGTGCCGCCGCCAAAATAGACTTGCTCAACTTTGGGATCATTCTTGAATAATTGTCCATGGAGTTTTATTTCGCGTAATAGGTAATGCAAATAGGTATTGGTGCTATCCGCATTATCATGCGCAATAATTTGATGAAAATTGCAATGGGAGCAAAGCGTGTGGCAAAAAGGGATATGTACATAGAGTGATAGCGGTCGCCTAAAATGTCCTGAGTTTCGGTTATTCAGCCAGGATAGATAGGCGTGAGTATCGAATGCTTCAACAAAATAGCCTGTTTCCGGATAAAGGCGATAGTCTGCGGTATGATTCCCAAAACGGCGGATGAGATTAGGATTCAGGCCAAGTAAGCTGGAAAAATGTGATGAATGTACCGGGGTTCTCATTGCATGTGGGTATTGTCCAGACGATTTTTTATCGATACATCATTTATATGCCGGTCATTGCAGTTACCCATTTCACTTTGGACATTGCTCATTCAAAAAAAGAATATCTACTTCGGTTATTCTGTCGTAAAATTATAAGATAGGTTTGAAATACTCATTTTGATTCAGATCAATTAAAGCGTCTAAATATAATCCTCATTGTCTGGAAAATATTTTGTTTCAAAATACTTCTTCACAGCACCCTACTGATTTAAATCATATAAAATCCGGTTGTGCGACATGTAGTTTGCGGGAGCTTTGTCTGCCGGTTGGTTTGAATGATCATGAAGTTCAAGTTCTTGGTGATGTGGTTAGCCATAAGCGTAAAATCCAGCGCGGCGGTTATTTGCATCGCACTGGCTCAAAGTTTCAATCACTATTTGCTATCCGTAGCGGATTCCTGAAAACTTGTGTGCTTGAAGAAGATGGGCGGCAACAAGTTACGGGGTTTCACATGACGGGAGAGTTGCTGGGATTGGATGCCATCAGTACGGAAATTCATACCTGTGATGCCATTGCGCTTGAAGACAGTGAAGTCTGCGAAATTCCTTTCGCCAAGTTGGAAGAAATTAGCCGCATCATTCCATCCTTAATGCATCATTTCCATAAGATCATGAGCCGGGAAATCGTGCGCGATCATGGCGTAATGTTGTTGCTGGGCAGCATGAAAGCTGAAGAGCGCTTAGCAACTTTCTTGCTGAATTTATCGCGTCGTTTTTTAATGCGCGGATATTCGGAATTTGAGTTCAATTTGCGCATGACGCGCGAAGAGATTGGGAGCTACCTGGGTCTCAAGCTGGAAACGGTAAGCCGTGCTTTTTCAAAGCTGCAAGATGAAAACATCATCACGGTCGACAATAAACGCATCCAGATCAATGATATTGCCAAACTGAGAATGAAAATGGGGAATTCATCCTGCCTGACTTGATTAAGAGCGTTACGGAATAAAAGAAACTCTTCTCGCACGAAATTCCACATCGGATTTTCAGATTGCAAATCTCATTTGCAATCCGGTTTAATCAATCGTGGCGGTTGCCGCGGTCATGGTCTTTCTTGCTCTTGCCGCCGTGATCATCCCGGTCGTGCTGTTTGCCTTTGCCGTGCCCCCGGCGGTCATCGTACTTATCATGGCCGTCGTACGGCGGTGTATGGCCTGAATCATCGTATCTGCGGTAAGAATTTTGAGGGCGTGGATGGGCGTATTGCGGCACATAGACATTGTTGTACCAATCATCTTGTACAAAATAGACGGGTAGCTGGCAAGCGTTATACTTGTGGCAATGCTTGCTCCATTTCTTGGCATGCCCCGGAGGAACATGAAGATAAATCGGTTGTTGCTGCATGGGAACGGATGACGGTATCGCCAGCACAGGATTCGGGTAAATAAGCCGTGGCGCCGGAAAATGATTGCCAAGAGTAATTTGGCCATAGAACCCAGGTTGTCCTAAGCTGATCGATACGCCTAAATCTGCTGATAACGATGTTGAAACGAACAGAAGCAGAGTTGTCAGTAAGAAATGGTGCATACAAAAACCTTTATTTTAGAATTTTGAATTTCTATTTCACGGAAAAGTGCGATTGCACTAATTATTTCCGAGAATAACCTTCAATGGTTTGTTGCCATTGCCTTGATGAATATGTGAGCTTGATTCTACCATCTTGCGGCTCTGGATAGGTCATTGTTTCGGCATGGTATAAAGTTTCCGGGGCGACTCCGGTTTTTCCTGAGATCGCGCTCTGCCCCGGATTTTAATAATGTCGATTAGGATGATGGTTGCGGCGGAACTTTAATCCATTCTCCTGAGCATTGTTTGACATATGGATAATATCCTTCGGGATTACGGCAATAGTGCCAGTAGTTGTTGTTTTGCACTGGAGCGGACCTGGTTGTTTCGTTCCGTTGAACATAAACCGGCGCTCTGGATGGATTTGTAAATATCGGCGTGGATGCAAGCAATGCGGGGTAAGCGCCTAAAGGGTAGTATGGTTCAAAATACCGATAAGGTCCGAAGCCGACATAATTGTTGTAGAGCCCCCTGCCGCCATAATAAAAGCTGTTGAATGGTATTCCAAAGCCATAATAGCCGAATGGAGCAAATGGGCCATAGAAACCGAATGGCCCATATCCTAAACCCAAACCCAGTCCTAAGCCGAATCCCAAGCCAAATCCGTCATGGTGGTGATGTCCCCAATTATGATGATCATTGCCGGTATCTTGATTGATATTCGTGTTATTTTGTACATTAACTGTTTGTGTGGAAGCATCTCCAGTGCTTGCAGTGTTATCTTGGGTTGTCGGGTCGGTGGTGTCGGTGGTTTCAGTTGGTCCGGCAGATTCCGTTGCTTCGGT